>JAKLHG010000165.1 GCA_022710255.1 Candidatus Hydrogenedentota bacterium | reverse complement strand
TGAACGATCCGGATTACCTCCAGATTGGCTATGTCGGCGATGCGCGTGTGGGGGGAGAGCCGGCGCCCTGCCCGCTCACGCCGAACGAACAATACTCGTACATGTCGCTGTGGTGCCTCATGGCGGCGCCCCTGGTCTACAGCGGCGATATGACGCGCCTGGACGCGTTTACCCTGAATGTGCTCTGCAATCCGGAAGTCATCGACATTGACCAGGACCCGCTGGGGAAACAAGGGTATCCGGTTTTTCAGTCCGGCGATGTGGAAGTATGGACCAAACCTCTTGAAGACGGTTCTATGGCGGTGGGTATTTTCAACACGGCGGAAATTGGACGAAGCTGTACCATGCATTGGGTAGATGCCGGACTGACTGGCAAACAAGCCCTGCGGGACCTCTGGCGCCAGAAAGACCTGGGAACTTTTGAAGACAGTTTTACGACCGATATCCCCAGGCACGGCGTGTGCCTGCTGCGATGCAGGTCGGCACAGTAGGCGCGGAGTCCTTTCTGCTGCATTCATGACTTTTTCAGATGGACAAAAAATCTGCGGGGCCGGAAGTACGCTCGCAAGAAGGAACACGTCCACGGCGAGCCTGAAAGGGG
The DNA here is from genome assembly GCA_022710255.1 of Candidatus Hydrogenedentota bacterium. Classification (GTDB taxonomy): domain Bacteria; phylum Hydrogenedentota; class Hydrogenedentia; order Hydrogenedentales; family CAITNO01; genus JAAYBJ01. The sequence continues at coordinate 7,337 of JAKLHG010000165.1, read as the reverse complement.
CCTGATGGCAACAGATACCGAATAAATATCTCAAAGCCTTGCTGTCCGTTTTTCGCGACCCGCCCCGCGCCGGGTTTTATTTGATTCCCTTCACATCCCTGCGACACAATACCACGCGCGTATCCCCGTGCATTTCAGTACTTCGCAGCCCGGATAGGATGTCCTGTTGATTCCCTTCTTTAACATCAATGACAGGTTGAGTTTCAAAGCAAAAGCCTGCCTCTTTGCCATTGTGCTTCTGGCGGTGCTCATACGCGTCGGCGTTTTTTACGAGTTGCGCCAGGCGCCGGATTACGATCATCCGGTTCACGATGCCGAGTTCAAAGACTATTGGGGCCGCGCCCTTGTTATGGGCGACTGGACGCCGCCGCCGGGACGCAATTATCCTTTTGAAGATTGGATGCCCTATATCCACCCGCCCGCCTACCCCTGGTTTCTGGGAATCGTATATCGCCTCTTCGGGCTCCACTATGATATTCCCCGGATCATTCAGCTTTTTCTGGGATTATGTTCCATCCTGTTGCTCTTTGACCTGACCCGGCGCCTGTGGGGAACCGGCACCGCGCTGGGCGCATCTTTCCTGATGGCCCTGTATTTTGTATTCCCTTTTTATGAGATGGACCTGGGACAGACCACGCTGGGCGTGTTCCTGATGCTGGTCACCGCGAACGGACTGGTGCGCTTGCTGGACACGCCCTCAGCGCTTCTATCGGCCTTTACGGGAGGTATTTTTGCCTGCCTTCTTTTGACCCGGACGGAATTCCTGCTTTTTCTGCCGCTCGTGGTGTTGCTTCCGGCGCTGGCGGCCGTTCGGCGCCCCCCCCGCGCAAAGGCACTGCTGGTCCTGTGTGCCATGCTTTTCGGCATGGCCCTCCCGACCGCGCCGGTGGTGTTACGCAACTATCGGCATTCGGAAGCCTTTCCCGTGCTGTCCGGCGACGGGCCCGCCATGTTGTACTACTCCAACAATCCCTGGTCAACAGGCACCAATCCGGATTCACCCGACCTGCGCGCCTTCATTGATGATGGCGACTGGACACTATTCGCATTCCCCAAGATGTATGAGGACTACGCCGCGTCCGTCGGGATTCCGCCCCGTTCCTATAAGGCGCTGGCCGACCATTTCATGGGAAAAACCAGGGCCTATGTCCGGGACAATCCTGGAACCACCCTGCGGCGCGCGGCGAAGAAGGCCTTATATTTCTGGGGGCCCATGGAAATAGACGAAAACAAGGTCGTCTGGTATGAAAAACAGCATTCCCCTGTTCTTCGGTATCTTCCCCGTTTTCCCCTGGCCGTTGCCGCGTTTCTGACCGGCCTGGCAATGCTTGTAAAAGACTACCTGAATCGGCGGCGCGGCGGGGCCAAAGAGAATCGCCCCTATATCGCGGCAGCCCTTCTTTTGTTCTGCATGGCGGCCTATACGGCCATCTACGCCGCTTTCTATGTGACCGCGCGCTACCGGGTGTCCATCCTTCCGTTCATGATGATATTCGGCGGGTACGGGTTGTATACCATGGCAGGGCTTGCGCGCACTAAACGGTATGTGGCATTTGCAGGATGGTCCCTTGTATTCCTGTTCCTGTACGGCCTTGCCCACATTGAAATTGTACCTTTTACGCCCGATATCGCGCGCTGGCATGATGAACGGCGGCAGGCCTGGACTGAAACAAACCGGCTCGAAGACGGCGTGGCCGACCTGGATCGCTGGCTTAAGCGCAACCCGCAGGACGCCTATGGGTATTACAACCAGGGCGTCATGCTCTTCGACCTCGGACGCGTCGAGGACGCTTTATCCCGCTTTGAGAAAACCCTTGCCCTGAAACCCGATTATGACACGGCCTACTACAACCTGGGCCTTTCGTTTTATGAACTGGGCCGTTACGAAGAGGCCGCCCGCGCCTTTGAAACACGCCTGCAAAAAGCCCCCGAGGACGCGGATGCCTGGTACGGTCTCAGCCGCGTCCGCCAACAAGAGGGAAACACGGCCGGCCAAGCGGAAGCCCTCGAAAAAGCCATCGCAGCAAACCCGGGGCATGCCCGTGCCCTGGTGGACTTGTCGGTCGTGAAACGGGAGGCGGGCGACCTGCAGGCTGCGGAAACCTTGTTACAGCAGGCACTCGAATACACCCCCGGCTACGGCATGGCGGAGTTTAACCTGGGCTTGTTATTGAAGGACCAGGGCCATTACACGGAAGGGCTGCGGCATTTGGAAGCCGCCCTTGGCACCGACGAGACCAACCCGGAATTCCACTATAATGCCGGGCTCGCCCTGATGCACCTGCGCCGGTACGAAGAGGCCGTGGCCCGGTTCGAGTCCACCTTGCGCATAGACCCCGGCTATGCTGAAGTCTATTCGAATCTCGGCCTGTGCCTGGGACGCCTGGGCCGGGCGGCGCCGGCGGAGGCGGCTTTCGAACGCGCCTTTGCCGTGCTGCCGGACGCGCCGGACACGCTGTACAATCACGGCTGCGCCCTGGAGTCGCTCGGCGACATGCCGGGCGCGGAACAGCGGTTTCTGCAGGTGCTGAACCTGGAACCAAACCACGGGAAAGCGCATTTCGAACTCGGCCTGCTGTATCTCCATGCCGGGAAACTGGAGCAGGCGCTCCCCCACCTCCGGGCGGCCGTGCGGATACTGCCGGGCGACCCGGAAACCCATTACAACCAGGGTCTCCTGCGGCAGCGACAAGGGCTGGAAACGGACGCGATGCACCATTTTAACGACGCGTTGCGGCTTGACCCCGACCATTATGCCGCCAACCGCAGTGCGGGCCCCATCCTCCGCGCGTGGGGAGACGCCTCCACCGCGCTGGCCTGCCTGGACGCCGCCCTGAAGCAGACGCCGGAAGACGCGGAGCTGCAGTATGAACGGGGCCTCGCTCTCCATGCGCTGGGCCGCTTTGAAGAAGCGGCCGCCGGCCTCGAACGCGCCGCAGCCCTGGCGCCCGACGTGCCCCGGACCTGGAACAATCTCGCCCTCGCCCAGCACGCACTGGGACGTCATGAGGAAGCGATACAAAACTACACGCGCTATTTGGAGAATCACCCCGACGACGACAAGGCGCACACCAGTCTGGGTATCGCCCTGATTGACGCGCAGCGCCACGCCGAAGCCGTACCCGTGTTTGAAGGCCTGCTTCAACGCCACGACAAGGACGCGGCACTCCACTACGACCTCGGGCGCGCCCTTGCCGGCGCGCGCCGCTATGACGAGGCGATAGCCGCCTACCGCCGCGCGCTGCTCCTGGAACCGGCTTATCTGAACGCCATGAACAACCTCGCCTTCACGCTCGCCCTGTCAGGCAGGAACGAGGAAGTCGAAGCCTGGCTGCAGCGTGCCTTGGTCCTGGATCCCGTGAACCCGGACACCCTGTTCAATCTGGGGTATGTTTATGGCGCCATGGGACGCGTTCCGGAAGCGATGCGCAAGTTCCGGGAAGTGCTGGTCATCAACCCCACCCACGCGCCCTCCCATCTGAATCTCGGGCTGCTCCTTGAAAACCAGGGAGAGACCGCCGAGGCCGTGGATGCGTTCCGCAAGGCCATCGAAGCGGACGCCTCCCTGGCCCTCGCCCATCACAACCTGGCGGGTTTGCTCCGCGCGTCGGGCGATCTGGAAACGTCCCTGCGCCACTATCGCCGCGCCCTGGAACTGGATCCCGAAAACCCGAACACCCCCAAGAACCTGGGCTTCCTGCTGGTTGAAATGAAACGGGAAGGTGAAGCAAAGGAACTGTTCGAACGCACGCTGGCTGCGGTCCCGGACGATGCGGACGCCCACGTGGGGCTGGGCGACGTGCTCACCGCGGAAGGGTCCCTCGACGCGGCGCAGTCCCACTACGAGCGTGCCCTGGCCCTGCGTCCGGAACATGCCACGGCCCTGCGCCAGTACGGCTTCCTCCTCATGCGCCGCGGCAGGGCCCCGGAAGCGGAGAAACGCTTTGAAGCGGCCCTGAAACAGCTCCCGGAGGACGCCGGCCTCTATGCCGGGCTCGCCGACGCCCTGGGGGCCCGGGGCCAGGTCGAAGCGGCGGAGCAGCACTACCGGAAGGCACTCGAACTGTATCCGGAATTCGGCCTCGCCTGGAACAACCTCGGCGACCTGCTCACGCGCAACGGGCGGAACGCCGAAGCCATCGAGTCCTACGGCCACGCACGCGCCCTGATGCCCGACGACCCCAACATTGCGCTCAACCTCGGCCGCCTGTATGCCCGGGAGAAGGACGTGGACAAGGCCGTGGAATCCCTCGAAGCCGCCTTGCGCATGGAGCCCGCCAACCTGCGCGCACGCGTGCTGCTCGGCGACCTGCGCCTGGAATCCGGCGATGCCGCCGCCGCCGCCAGGGAATACCAGCAGGTCCTGCTCGAACGCCCCGACTGGCAGGACGTGCGCGACAAACTCACCGCAGCGCGGGAAAAGGGTCCCCAAAAGTAGCCTCGCTCCGGGCCTGCACGTCCTGCAAACCCCCAGTCGCGCATCTGCCGGAGTAGGACGCGTAGGACCGGTAGGACCAGTAGGACGGTACAGTCACACGCCCTATGACAAACAGATGGTCCCCGGAACAAAAGAGCCCCCATAAACACGACCTCCTGCACGCCCTCCCCGAAATCCCGTTTACCCCCCGTCCTACACGTCCTACCGGTCTTACACGTCCTACAGCGCCCCATTCCCTACTCGCCGAAAAGACTAAAACGCACTATTATTACCCGCAAGCCGCTTCTGCCCTTCCGTGAACCATTCACGGAGTTCCGCGAGCCGTTCACGGAGTTCCGCGAGCCGTTCACGGAGCTCCGCCAGCCATTCACGGAGCTCCGCCAGCCATTCACGGAGATCCGTCAGTCGCTCACGGAGATCCGCCAGCCGTTCACGGAGTTCCGCCAGCCGTTCACGGAGCTCCGTCAGTCATTCACGGAGCTCCGTCAGTCGCTCACGGAGTTCCCTCAGTCGCTCAGGGAGTTCCCTCAGTCGCTCAGGGAGTTCCCTCAGCCGCTCAGGGAGTTCCCTCAGTCGCTCAGGGAGTTCCGTCAGTCGTTTACGGAGCTCCGTCAGTCGTTAGCCCTGCTTCCAAAATTGGTACCCATTTCCCAAGAAAAAATGGGACTGTTTCCGCCGCTTATTATAAAAGGCCCAACAGAACACCTCTAGCCCAGAAATGCGTATAGACCGATAAGTACCAATCTCCCCCGCGGCGGGAACTGTCCCGCTTTTTTCGGTCTTGACCGATGTGCCCGCAAAAAGCGGGACAGCCTCCGCCGCGACCCAAGTTTACCCAAAACGCCCCCAGCCAACGCGCGCGTCGGAGGCAGTTCCATTTTTGCTTAGCCCTCGCACGCGCCGGAGGCAGTTCCTGTAATCCTCTTTATGGTCTGTTGTCGCCTGTGTTATACTCCTATCATCAGATAAAAGAACGAAAGATATGACGCCAACCACACTCATGAGCAACGGTTAGCGGCCTTGGCGCGCGCTTCTGTGTGGGCTATAATATCGGAGATACCTTAAATGCGAATGATGCCGTATGTTTATTATGAGGAAGACGATATGTGGGTGGGCTGGCTGGAAGCCTATCCGGATTATCGTACCCAAGGCGCCTCACGGGAGGAACTCGAGGAGAACCTGCGGGACATTCAGCAGGAATTGGAAAGCGGCGCCATTCCCTGTGTTCGTCATACAGGCGAACTGGTGGTCCCGTGAAACGCGCCACGCTTGTGAAAGAACTGAAGGCGATGGGATGCGTTTTGTTGCGTCATGGCGGGCGTCATGACTGGTATCATAATCCGGCCACCAAAGTGTCACAACCCGTACCGCGCCACGGGGAAATCAAGGAAACCCTGGCGCGACATATCATAAAAATGCTTCGTTCCGAGTAGAGTATCCGTTTGTTTTGGCGAACAGAGAGTTCATAAGGCCCAATGATACCCATGTTGGGTGCTACGTCACACAACGGGATACACTTGAGGCATTTATCAATCCAGAATCGCGGCAATGTTTACGGGGAAGGCTGAAAGCCTCATAAAGTATTGTCCCGCTTTTCGGCCTTTGACCCGATACGCCCGCAAAAATTGGGACAGCCTCCGGCGTGACCAAGGTTTATGTACAACACTCACAGCCCTCGCGCGTACTGACGGCAGTCGCCTATTTGCTCCAATGTCTTTGATGTTGATCAGGCCTGCAACGTAAAGATTTTCCCGCATCATGCGTTTCGGAGGTTGCGGGCACTGCATGCGTTGGGCTATGATTTTCAGATGTACAAAACGCTGCACCGTAAATCCATCCGTGTATTTGTCTGTCTTGCCTTGTTGATGACGCTTGCCTTGATACTGCGTCTTATCGGCATCGGTAAAGAATCCCTGTGGTGGGATGAATACACAAGCCACGTGTATCTCAACGCGCCCTCCCTGTTCGACTTCCTGGTCCTGAACCGCAGCCTGGACCCGCTGACGCTACCAGTCTATTATACCTTGGAATATCTGTGGACCCACTATGTCCATGATTCCGTGCTCAGCCTGCGGTTGCTGAGCATCGCCATAGGCATTGCCACCATTCCTTTGCTGTATGCGCTGGGCAGGCGCCTGTTCGGCGCCTGGGCCGGCCTGACGGCCGCGGCGTTGCTGGCCGTTTCGCCCACCCACATCCACCATTCCCAGAGCATCCGCATGTATGGGATGTTCATTTTCCTCGCCGCGGTCGTAGCGTGGACTTTCGTCCGGCTGCTGGAGAAGCCCCGGATGTCCCTGTGGGCGCTGCACGGCATGGCCTCCCTCCTGCTCTATTGGACCCATCCCTTCGCAGGCCTGATTCCGGCGGCGCTGGGCGGGTTTCTGCTATTGCGCTTCTTTTCGCGCCGGTCCTTTTTCATCCGCTGGACGCTGCTCCAATGCCTCTTGTTCGCCCCAACCGTCCTTTATCTGTCCCGGGTGCGGTTCTGGCCGCAAAACACCACCACGGACTGGATAGCGCCTCCATCCCTATCCACGCTCTTTGCCGACCTGTTTTTCGATGATATTTCAGCCTTTCACTGGCAGTTTCGATTGGGAGCGTTCGCCCTGCAACTGGGCACATTTCGTCTGGGCATTGACGTGCTATTTGCGATACTGCTGCTTGCGGGACTGTTATATCTTGCGCTGTCCCTGCGACGCAACAGACATCACGACCTTTCCTTTAAACGGGAATCCAGCCTGTTGCTGCTGGTGTGGCTGCTGCTCCCGCCGCTGATGCTGTTCGCCGTGCTGATCGCCGGATTGGCCGTTGCCGTGGCAATCGTTACCTTCTTCGCGAACCGCTTACAGCGAAGCTCCGCCGCCGCCATTGAGAGCGCGCTGGCCCGGCAGCAGAA
>JAKLHG010000164.1 GCA_022710255.1 Candidatus Hydrogenedentota bacterium | reverse complement strand
GCCCAGACTGCCGCCGAGGCTATCGCCACCCTGGACGGTGTGGACCTGGTGCTTGGCAACGACGCCAAAATGCGGTTACCCGAGTTTCTGCCCGGGTTGGCGCGGGGCGTGCCCGTGGTGTTGTGCGGTAAGTCCGGCCGCGATTCCTTTACGGTTCCCTTTCTGTCGCAGGGTCCGCCCATCCACCGCCGCGTCAACCTGAAACTTCAGGACGGCTGCGATGCCATGTGCAGTTATTGCTACATTCCGTTTGCCCGGGGGCGGTCCCGGTCCCGTGTATTCGAGGATGTTATCGCGGAGGCCTCGGCGTTGCGGGCGCGCGGCGCAAAGGAACTGGTGTTGACCGGCGTGAATATCGGCGATTACAACGATGAAGGACATGGGCTCACGAACCTGGTTGATCATTTGAGCGACTTGACGCCGCAGCCGCGCCTGCGTATCAGTTCTATTGAATTGAGTAACCTGCCCGAGACGTTGCTTGAACGCATGGCCGACCCCGGACATGGGCTGGTTCCTTACCTGCATGTACCGCTGCAGTCGGGTTCTGATGCCGTCTTGAACGCCATGCGCCGGCCGTATACCGCGGAGGAATACGCTGCATTTATGAGTCGTGCCGCCCTTGCCGTGCCGGGTATTGGCTTGAGTGCCGACGTTATGGTAGGTTTCCCGGGTGAAACGGAAGCCGATTTTCAAAATACCCTTGACTTGATTGAACAAAGCCCGTTGTTCCACCTGCATATATTTCAATACAGCGAACGCCGGGAGGTGGCGTCCGCGCGCCTGCCCGGCAAGATTTCACCGGAAATCAGCAAAGTACGCAGTGATGCGTTGCAACACTTGGCGGCGGTAAAAAAGCGCGAGTTTCAGACGAGTCAGTTGGGATGTATCCGACTGGTTCTATTTGAAAGCCCCCGGGGAACATTTTGGTTCGGTCATACAGACAATTATCTCGAGGTTCTTGTCTCATCGCCGGAGCCCCTGAGGAACTGCTTTGCGTGGGTCCGCCTCATGAAAATCCGGGACGAGGCGGTTCAGGGAGAACTTGTTGACTTCCGGCCGGTGGTCTGAAAGTGTTTTGCCTGCTTTGACAGGGCGGATATACCCGCGTCCGGGGGGCTTGGAATGGCGTCATCTACTGTGCCATAATGATCTTTCATTCTGGAACAGTATCCGACTGTTTTTGGGCACGGACTCTACTTCGGTTCAGAAGGGCAGGTATGGAAACTATTATTGGTCTGAGCAACATTGACATCGCCATTATCACGGTCTACATGATTGGTACACTGGCGCTGGGTTTTTTCTGTACCCGGTACGTGGGCAATGCGGAAGATTTTTTTGTGTCAGGCAAGTCGCTGCCTTTCTGGGCCATCGGTTTTTCTATCGTGGTAAGCGATATTGGTGCCATGGATTTTGTGGCGGTGGCCGGGGCGACATTCCGTCACGGGGTATCGGCGGCCAATTTCGACTGGATGGGTTCCATGCCGGCCATGGTGTTCGCCGCTTTTGTTTTCGTACCCTATTTCTGGCGCACAGGCGTGTTCACCATCCCTGAATTCCTGGGGCGGCGCTACAATTCCGCCGTGCAGTTTCTGAATGCGGTTATCTGGGCGGTTGTGCTGTTTCTGGGCTTGTCTATCATGCTGTGGGTTACCGCGGACAAACTGATGCATACCGTTCTCGGATGGGATGCCATGTGGTCCTTGTGGCTGATGGCGATAGTAACGGGCTTGTATACCTTTGCGGGCGGCCTGACAGCGGTGGTTTTTACCGACGTGGTGCAGCTGGTGGTAATGTATGTGGGCGGGTTCGGCCTGCTGGCGCTGTCCATGTGGGAAGTGGGCGGTTGGAGTGCCATGCGCGAACAAATTCTCGCCAAGGGCCCGGAATTCCAGAATCACTTCACGATTCTGCTGCCGCACAATACGGAAGGGCCGTTTCCTTGGACGGGGATTGTGTTCGGGCTGGGTATCGTGCTGGCTATCGCCTATATGAGCGGCAACCAGGTGATTGTGCAGCGGACCCTGGGCGCCCGTACGGAATGGGATGCCAAGGGAGGCATGCTGCTCGGCGGGTTCCTGAAGTCCATGATTCCGCTGATGGTGGCGTTGCCTGGGCTTTGCGCGGTGATTCTGGTGCCGCAACTGCCCATTGAGGAGGCCGACCGGGCGGTGCCCGAAATGATTCGGTTGCTGCTGCCGTCCGGCTTGCGCGGGTTGATGTTCGCGGCGCTGTTCGCGGCGCTGATGTCCAGTATTTCAGGTACCCTTAATTCCGCAAGCACCATGTTTATAACGGATATCTGGGGCCAGGCCCGGCGTTGGTTCGGCAGGCCCGCGCTTACGGAACGCCAGGCGCTTAACATGGGCCGGGGATTTACGGCGTTCCTCATCATTATTTCGGCGATCCTGGCCAAGCCCATTGCGGACCGTGAAAGTATCTACGTATTTATGCAAACGATTCTGAGTATGTTTCAGGGACCTACGCTGGCCATCCTTCTTCTGGGCATCATCTGGCGGCGCGCCACGCAGTGGGGCGGGTTGGTCGGCCTTAGCCTTGGCGTTGTTTTCTGCTTCATACTCAAAAACACCCCGGGCCTGTTCACGTCTGAAGACCCGTTCTTGTTTGTGGCGTGGTGGTCCTTTGTGTTTTCCCTCATGATTACTGTGGTGGTGAGCTTGTTGACCAGGCCGGAACCGGAAGAAAAACTGCGGGGCCTGACATGGGGTTCCGTCATTCATAGTGCTGAGGCGCAGGCCGCTCTTGAAGAAAGGAACCTGTGATGTTTGAAACCCAGATTGAAGCATTCTGCAAGGCGGCGTTCTATCCGTTTCTGAGCAGAATATTCCACCCCATCAATGAGTTGCTCAATCCCATCTACCAGCCATGGGCAACCCTTACCGCCATCGGCTTTTTCGTGGGAACCATGATTTGGGTCTGTGTCCTGTTGAAAGAATCGTATGTCAACGAAGGACGTCCGAACCGGCGCTGGTGGAGTGACCTGCGCCTGTGGACCGTCCTTTCCATGCTGCCCCATGTTTTCGTTTACTTCTACTTTTATTGAGGAAGCCTATCATGTCCGAAACAATTGATAAAGTGAGTGAAGAGCATCCGGCCAAGGACATGCGCAAGCGCGATGGTGAAACCAACATGGCGGTGGGCCTCTTCCTTTTCGTCCTCGGCATACCGGTGTCGTTGGGAACATTTGGAGCACTGGACCGTCCCCATGCCGCTTTTGTCAATGCCATCTGCGGCATCGTGCTGCTGCTTATAGGCGGCGGTGTGACCCTATTCGGCTGGCGGGGGTTCCGCAACGCGACCAAGAATCCCTGATGGTGTTCCGGTATCTTCCCGTGCGCATAGGGGCCGCCGAGGCAGCCCGGCTCTTCTGGCGTCCACGCGCAGGGAACCTGTACGGCCTCTGGCGCGCGCGTCCTGTCAAATCCGGCCCAGACGGATATCCCGCCTCCATGGAGCTCATTTGGATGCCCGCCTATGCGTTTCGCCTCGGCCTTTCCAGGGGACAGGTGCGTACCAGCACTTGGGTGTCGGTTGATGGGAGTTTCGGCGGGTTTGCGCTGTTTGAGCGGAGGGGCCTGCTCAAGGAGGGGCGGCCGGAAGAAATATGCCTGCCCGCGGTGGTCGACCAGGCCCGGGCTGAACACCTTGCCCGGCAAGGATTTCTACGCTATGTGATGCGCCGACGAGGCGTCAAACCCAACATTGAAGCCACTGAGGAGGTACTGCCCTATCATGCACCGGTCTGGGTGTATTACTACCACCGTTTCGGGAAGAAAATAGACTTGGCTGTGCTTGATGGCTATGCCGGAAATCCCATGGGTGGACAGGTGCGCGCGGCCATCGTGAATGCGTTCATTCAAACTCGGCGAGTGAGTAGTCCCCACTCCTGAGGCACGGATGCGGCCGACGCCGTCTATTTATCGTCCACATCTTCCGATGAGGGCTCAATCTGGTATTCGTTCATTTTCCGCCATAAAGTGGACCGGGAAATACCAAGTCTTTTGGCGGCTTGGCTTTGATTGCCCTTTAACGCTTCGAGCGTCCGGCGGATATGCTGTTCCTCCACTTCTCTGAGGGACAGGATGGCCTCCTCTCTTTGATAGACCAGCGCGGGCCGGGTGGTAATGCCCCGCCTCATGTACTCGGGCAAGTCTACACTCCCGATGAATTCTCCCTCCGTCATGATGACGGCATGGGCGATGATACTTTCCAGTTCCCGCACATTGCCGGGGTAAGCATATTCCTGGAGATACCGGGCGGCGACAGGGTCCACCCCGCGAACTGTTTTTTTGTATTCCTGATTGAACCGGGCCAGGAAATGATTGACCAGGGCGGGCAGCGCGTCCATGCGTTCGCGAAGCGGGGGGATACGGATTTGAATCACGTTCAGGCGGTAATATAAATCCTCACGGAATGCCATGGATTCCACCGCCTGCATCAGATCCCGGTTGGTCGCGGCAATGATGCGCACGTTGACCTTGCGGGATATGGTGTCGCCCACGGCGCGTATTTCTCCGTTTTGCAGCACGCGCAGCAGTTTGGCCTGGGTAATCAATTCCATGTCGCCGATTTCGTCCAAAAACAGGGTGCCGCCGTCCGCCGCTTCGAACAGGCCGATCTTGTCCGCGTCCGCGCCGGTGAACGCTCCGCGCACGTGGCCAAAGAGCTCGCTTTCGAGCAAGGCGTGCGGCAGAGCCGCGCAATTAAGGGCTACAAAAGGCTTGTCCCGGCGCGCACTGAGGCGGTGAAGTGTCTGTGCCACCACCTCTTTGCCGGTGCCGCTTTCCCCCAACAACAGTACGGTACTGTTTGTCGGAGCCACTTTACGGATCAGGTCGATGATGCGGCGCATGGCGTCGGTGTGGCCTACCAGCTCCTCAAAAACACTCTGCTCATAATTGTCCAGATGCAACTCGGCCTGGCGGTTTTCAAGCGCTTTGCCTACCGCAAGCGCGATATCCGAAGGGGCGCTGGACCGGGGAAGATAAAAAAAGGCACCCTGGCGGATACCTTCGATGGCTTCCTCTATATGGTCCATCTCAAACAGAAGAATCATGCGCGTGGAAGGATTTCTTTCTTTAACAAAAGAGACAAGATTGATATTGGAATCCTTGCCCAGCGCCAGGTCAAGAACGAGAATGGTTATGGCATGGCGGCTGACATGACGCAATAATCCTGCCAGATCGTGACAACGATCAATGGTGATGGCTGTATGGTCCAGAAACCGTTCCAATGTCTTGCCTAAAGCAATATCTTCACAGGCAACCAACACGTGGATGGATTCTTCCGCAATCTGTTTGTTTCTCATTGAAGCACCCATAGATTTATCATGTCTCTATTGTATTACAATGAAGCATCTTATACAATCTGACCTTTATGAAAGGCGGATTATGTGTGGAACAGCGTGAAAATAGTCTCAATAAGGCGTCAGGAATGCAACTATTCTCCTGCTTACAGGATATGAGTTGTTTTTATAGTTTAGTAGGTACGATTCTCTTTGATTGATTTCTACACCGGTCCTGAATAAGAGGGGGAAGGTCCTGCGGCCGGATAAGGGGGATGCCGTGTGAGGCCGATGTTTTTACCCCGCCTTTTGAAACCAGGAACGTAGGACGTATCCAACAAGGATTCCGGCTGCGACCAGGGGCAGCAGCGGCCCGAACGTGAGAAGCACTCCGGCCAAAGCGGTCCACTTGACCCAGGACGGCAGCCTCCGATTGCCGGCGGATACAGCATCAACGAAAAAAGGAATGTTTTGATAGGGGAGATAAGGGGTGAGGCTGTTCACGACATGACCGCAGTGCGGACAATAATATACCTCTTGTGACACGGGCTGACAGCACCGGATACACAAGGCGGACTCGCATTCCTCCGGCTTGTTTCCCGATTCCTGAATTTCCAAATCAAACATGAAAATGAGTATACCACAGTAACAAAACACGCGCAATAGCCGGAGTGAAGACCCAAATCCGCACGTAAGAAACCGAGTTGTTGGCGTAAAGTCAATAAGGACAAGGAACGTAGAAGCGGCATCCTGCCGCTTTGCATCAAGACGGACATACGGGCCGTAGTCACGATGGGAGCAGCAGCATGCCGCTTCTACGATCTTCGCCGTTCCTTACGTGCGGATTTAGGCTGTAAGTATCAGGTTGCTTATGAAGGAATGTCGCAGACAGTGAACGTCCACACTTTGACCGCGCTCATTCTTCTTGTCAAAATGTACGCGCCGTTTTTCCCTTTGCCGGTTACGGTTTTTTCTGCGAGCCCCGCATAAACAAGATCACGGTTAAAGACAGTAGTTATTTTCTCTGGCAGATCAAGCAGGGGTAGTCCATTTAATGCGCAGGGAAATTCGCTGGAATGTCCCAGGAGGCGTTTTTTACGGTCGGTAAGGTATTGTTTCAAGTCGTCCACCAAAAACGCAAGGAGCGGCAACCGTGCCCCGCGCCGCGCCTTCTCATGCTCGGGTTTCAGTTCCAGGTATGCGGGCGTTTGGTCAAGGTGGACTTGTCCCAGGGTGAGGGAACGCAATTCACCAAACCGGAGCCCGGTGTTCCCCATGACCATATACGCCATGCTTCGGACGTGGAAGAGTCAGGCCGAGTGGGAACAAGCATCTCCGGCACAAGCGGCGGCACAGGGACCACGGGCGGCACAGGCAGCGCCATGGGGACCGCAAGCAGCGCCACAGCCCGCTCCGTCGCAGGGACAAACGTTGAGTGATAAGATTGCGGCGGCGCAGCGTGCGGAGATGATGGGCGAGGGACAGGGTATTCCGCCGGCAGGGCCGATGGTGCAGGGTCCGAATATGCGGATGCCTGGGATGCAGGCGGAGCCGTCACAGCCATCGCCCGAACCTGTAACCCAAGAGGTTACACAAATAGGTGATAAAGAATTTCTGTTGACACGCAATAAAATGCCGGACTTTGGCGTGGTGACGGAAGAGGTTGGCGGGAACAGGCCTATACGGTATGAGTTGCAATCACGGGAACATATATTGCGTCACCTTAAAGAGATTCAAGAGGCGGGATATAGCGACGATATTGAGTTTGTTGAAGATGTTTCCCAGAACCATAACGCGATTTATCCAGGGAAAGATAATACGCTTATTCTTGCCAAGAAGAACGGGAAGGCGAAGGTTGCTTATATTGAACTGGTTCCAGATGAGAGCAATCAATATTATCGCATCAATTCCGCTCTTGTTTCGCGGGAGGATTATTTCAAAAACAAAAAACCGCTCTGGGAAAGGGCGCAGTCCAGTCAGGCCGAGGCCGTCGCCTCGAACCTCCCTAGCGCGGTTACGGGCCAGAGCGGCATCAGTACCGAATCTAGTATACCACAAGGGACAAGAGAAGTAAACAGCATCAGCGAGACGGCGGCGCGTGTGGGCGAGAAGATGCGCCAGATTGACCAGCAGCAGCCGACCGGGACCGTGACCAGTGAGGATGTACTGGGCGGGAAGACACAAAAAGAAACGACAACTTCAAGCGTGGTATTGACAACAAACATGGAGGGGATACCACGACGGCGACGGTTTGAGGCGGTGACGCCGAGGGGAGATGTGCGTGTGTCGGGCGAGTTTCAGGTGGTGGATGCGAGTAGCCTGATAACATCGGATATGGAGGGGTATGACCAGGCGCTTCAGGCCCGTAACCGGGACACGCTTACCAGTAGAGCACAGATTGCCGATATTGCCAAGAGTCCTGACCCTTCGCGGCTGATGGAGGCGCCGACCACGGACCTCGGTGCGCCGCTGGTGGATGAAAATGGGCAGGTGATTTCCGGGAACGGGCGGACTATGGGGTTGCGGGAAGCGTATGCCACGAACAATGCCGAGGCGTACCGGAAGGCCGTGGATGCCCGGGCGCGGCGGTACGGGTTGTCCACTGAGGGGATTGCCAATCCTGTTTTGGTTCGGGTGAT
>JAKLHG010000163.1 GCA_022710255.1 Candidatus Hydrogenedentota bacterium | reverse complement strand
TAAAAATTAAGATAGTTGAAAGTTGCCCTTAAGTCGCGTATGATTCACACAATGAAGCCAAGAACTTGTTTAGACCTATCTGAAGTTGTGATTAAAGGCGTTGAAACCGCTGAGGAACAGGAAGCGGTAAACGAATTGATAACCAAAGTGCACTATGCGGATTATTTTTCGCAGCGCATGCGGTTGGACGCTTTTATTGCCAACTATCCGGAGTATCTTCGCGAACACACGCGATTGGCGGCCGTACATGGACAGGTTGTTTCCTGTCTTTGTTTATTCACCCATACGGTTCGTATCGGGGAGGCACGCATGAGGTTGGGCGGCATCGGCTATGTTACGACTGCCGGTCCTTGGCGCCAAAAGGGATATGCCGCTCTGTTGATGGATGACGCCATTCGCTATATGAAGATGCGGGGATACCATCTCTCCATGTTGTTCGGTATCGCGGATTTTTATCATCGTTGGGGATTTGCTTCCGTTTTACCCGATTATGCAAGTATCATTACTCTGGGCGAAGCAGGCAGGGCATCCAGGCTCTGCGTAAAAGAACGGCGCATGAAGCCTGGCGACATTCCCGCGGTTTTGGGTATGCACAACCGGGGGGACGCGGACACTTCCTGTTCAATAATCCGTTCCGCGGCACATTTCAATAACCGATGGGAACAATGGAAAGAGGCAAGGATCCTTACCAACACCAACGGCAACGTCATTGCTTCCTTTGTGGGCCGTGTCGCCGGAGAAGAATACTTGATTGAAGAACTGAATGCGATGGACAAGGCCTTTTATCCGGCGATACTGCATGCCTGCCTTATACGGGCCAGAAACGAATACACTTCACGTATGCGGTTCAGTATTCCACCTTCCCACCCGTTTACCGCTTTTTTAAGGCAATATCGTACCGACCATGAGATGCACGTTTATCGTAACAGCAATGGAATGGTCTCAGCGGTTAATATCGAGGAAATTCTGGAGTGTATGACGGCGGAATGGGAATACCTGCTGTCCTTATCGGCTCTGAAAGACATGGCTGCCGTTGTGACACTGGTAATAGACAACATCCCCTATCGGATACGTTCACATCACGGCATGATTGACATTCTGCCCTGTCCCGGGGAAAATAAACTCAGCATTTCCAGTTCCGAATTTGTACAGTTGCTGACCGGTTATCGGCATCTCGAGGAGATTTTGGTCTCCAGACGGCGGGCTATCCGTGCTCCCGCGAAATCCCTGCTGGAGATAATTTTTCCGAAGCGTACACCCTATGTCTGGCCTCTGGACCGTTTTTAATGCCCAGCGACGGCACAGGTTCCTTTTTTTGTGGATTTCAATCTTTGCCCTGTGCTACCATGTAATCCCGTTGATGAGACGGGTCCTCCCCGCCGTTCTTCCAATTGGATTTTCTCCTGCCTGCATTTTCGTTGTTCCGTAGTTTGGATGTATTTCAGGCTGAAAATAGGATAGAAGATCCGACAAGGATTCGTCGCGTCTCTGTATGATTTCGAAGCAAAACTTTCACAGAAAACAACGGGAGATGCAGCTAAAAATGACCAAGTACGTATTTACAACGGGCGGTGTGGTGTCCTCCGTGGGCAAGGGAATCGCTTCGGCCGGTTTGGGGCTTCTTCTCGAATCCCGCGGGCTGCGCATTGCCATGATGAAGATGGATCCGTATATCAATGTAGACCCGGGCACTATGAACCCATTTGAGCATGGCGAGGTGTTCGTTACGGACGACGGCGCCGAAACAGATCTGGACCTGGGGCATTATGAACGTTTTACCTCCGCTAAATTATCTAAGAAAAGTAACGCCACCACTGGTTCTGTTTATAATTCTGTGATTCAGAAAGAACGCCGCGGTGAATATCTGGGCAAGACCGTTCAGGTTATCCCCCACATCACGGATGAGATCAAGTCCCGCATTCATGCCTTGACAGCCGGAGAGGATCCCGCCGATGTGGCTATCGTGGAAGTCGGAGGAACTGTCGGTGATATTGAAAGCCAGCCTTTCCTTGAGGCTTTGCGCCAATTCCGCCTGGATGTCGGTCCCGGAAATTGCTGTTTTGTCCACGTAACCCTGGTACCCTATATCGAAGCCTCCGGAGAACTGAAGACAAAGCCGACCCAGCATAGTGTGCGCGCTCTGCGCGACATCGGCCTTCAACCGGATGTGATTATCTGCCGTACTGGTACCAGACGGCTGGAAAAAGAGCAGCGGCAAAAAATAGCGTTGTTCTGTAATGTAACCAATGATGCGATTATTAATGGAGAAGATATTTCCCCGTTGTATGCCATTCCACTGAATTTCAAACGGCAGAATCTCGATGACATTGTATTGCGTATTCTGGGAGTTGATGCGCCCGAGAGCGACCTGGCGGAATGGACCGCTATGGTGGAGCGCCTCCGGGCCGCTCCTGCCCGTGTGCGTATTGCTGCGGTCGGTAAATATGTAGGACATGATGATGCGTATAAAAGCATCAACGAAGCCTTTGTACATGCCGGTATCCAAAACGATTGCCGTGTCGAACTGACCTGGGTGGATTCGGAACATCTTGAACAGGAAGATGCCGGAAAGGCCCTTGAACCGTATGACGGGATTCTCGTGGGGCCCGGGTTCGGCAGTCGCGGTATTGAGGGTAAAATAAAAGCGGCACAATATGCCCGGGAAAATAACGTGCCCTACTTCGGTATCTGCCTTGGTATGCAGATTGCCGTGATTGAAATAGCCAGGAACAAAGCAGGTTTAGATGGCGCCGCTTCCACGGAGTTTTCCCCCCATACCCCGCATCCGGTAATATCGCTTCTGTCTGAACAAAGGGGCGTCCAGAATTTGGGTGGTACTATGCGACTGGGACAATACCGGTGCGACCTCAAACCCGGCACCCTGGCTCATGCCGCCTATGGCGCGGGTGTTATCTATGAGCGGCACAGACATCGGTATGAATTCAATAATGTCTATCTGGACGCCTTGACGGCGGCCGGACTCAGCGTCAGCGGTACTCATGCCATCGACACCCACACCTTGGTGGAAATTATTGAGGTCCAACAACATCCATGGTTTTGTGCCGTACAATTTCATCCTGAATTTAAGAGTAAACCGTTGAATCCGCAACCGCTGTTCCGCGATTTTGTGGCTGCGGCGTTGCGCTGCAAGGCAAAACGTGGCTGATATCACCCTTGAACAACGCATAGCGTTGGTGTCCGGCTGGCTGCAAAAAACGGAAGGAATCCTCCGGAATGCAACGCACCTGGACGAAGAAGACCTGCCCCCGGGTTACCTTTTGGCGCCTGCCATTTTTTTGAATCGGCAGCAAGAACTGGCGGGAGAAGCTGCGGCGTTTTTGGAGGCTGAAATCAAAGCGTTGCGCCGGTTGCATGCCGATGCGGCGGCAATCGCTTCGTACAAGCAGAAACTCGCGTCCGAAAGACCCGGCAAGGATATGTCCCCCCCCGCCTCAGTCAATGAATTCATTTTGGAACTTGCCAGAAAAATTTCGGCGGCAAAGGAGGAGGTGGAACGTTGCGACAGGTTGCTGCGCCTTTTACACGGTATGGAAGCGGGGCCCCGCCCCAACCTTCCGCTCTATCAATATGCCCAGGCTTGGGAGCGTTTCCGGCGGCCCGTTGATGCCGAATCAGAGGCACCTCCACCTGAATCAAAACCCCGGGCAGGCCGGGTATCCGTTCAGCCACAACGTGTATTGCAGTGGTTTGTAAGCCTGGAACGTTCAGACAAGGCTGCGCTGTCCGGCGCTATTTTGCTGAGTTTTTTTATCCTGATTTCCGGGTACCTGTATATCCATTCATGGGGCAGGCTGCATATGGATGTGGAGACACTGGGAAATGGAACGTTTCGGCTGGTTTTCAGCAACAGTTTTGGGGAAACGGTCCGCTTGAACGCACCGTATGCGAGTACTTCAGCGTTCCCGGGTCCCTTAAAAGAATTCGGCGTCTCCGTGGAAGTGGAGGAGCGTGAAGGAAGCGTAACGCCTGTGGACACGCTTGATGCCCAATGGACTTACAAAGACCAGCCCGGACATCTTTACGGCCCGATATTGATTGGGCCCTTGTCATCGGAAGAAGTTTCCCTTCAGATATCTCACGAAGTATTAAAAGAACAGGTGAAAGCCATACATATAACGCTATACCGGAGTCCCCGCCGTAAGTATGCGGTAAAAACCATCTCTATTCCCTGATTCTCCGGGAATCGGCAAGGGGAACGTCTGTCCTAAAATCCGTATTTACGCAACCATTTCCCCAACCATGGCGTTTCTACTTCGATAGCGCTGTCCGGACAGATTTCCTGGCAGCAGTAACAACGAATACATTGTTTATAGTCATACTGGGGCGGACCAGCGGGGTCGGTCCGGCGGAAGTCGATGGCCTTCGGCGAGACCGGGCACATCTGGACGCAGGTGCCGCAATGGGTACAGAGGTCTTCGCGAATAAAAGGCCGGGGGATCATGTGACGGCGCATAACAGGAACGAGGAAGCGGTGTACCGAGTCGGTTGATAGTGCAGGTTTGCGGTTGACCTTGAAATCGGGACACGCGCACATTTCGATAGGATCTCCGAGAAGCTGCGTTTCCCGGTAATCGCCCAGTCCCCTCTCCTGGCCGGTAGTAATCGTAGGCACCAGTTTTGGGTCCAGGTCGATTAACTGACAAACGACCGCATCCAAGGCAACCGGGTCCGTGGACATCAGCACCAGGTTCGTCCAACGAGGGGTGCCATTGCCGGGTCCATTCCCTTCCATGGACAAGATGCCGTCCATGATGTAGAGCCTTGGCTTAAGAAATCGCGACAGGTCCACGAGCATCTCAGCAAAATGGGTGATTTTGTTGAATCTGCCGTGGAATTCCCCTTTAAGCGAGCCAGGGACACAGCCGAACTGGTTCTTTATCGCGCCGGTGACTCGGGTCAGGGCATGTGTCTTCAGTTTGGGAAGGGAAATAATGCCGTCCGCATCAAGGGCGCCTTTGGCAATGGTAAACTGTTTGCATAGATGTCCTTCGGGAAAAGAAATGGTGCGCCCCGTATGAAAATCCGCCAACGGAATATTGAGCAAGGCCGAGATTTCAGCAAGCCCCGAATGTTGCGCCACCGCGGCGGGCCGCCCGAAGCCAGGCGAGTCTCCATAGGAAAGTACCGCACCTTCTGCCCGGAACAGCTCGGCCACGGCTTTAAAGACGATGGGATGGGTGGTGACAGCCTTTTCCGGCACTTTGCCGTTCAACAGGTTTGGTTTCAAGAGAATACGGTCACCGGGTTGTACAAATCGCTCTGCGCCGCCAAGAAGCTTCAATCCCTGCGCTATACATCCTTTAACCATGCCTGGAGCATAACTATCGCAACGCAAAACGACAACGACGGAAGGACCGGCAATGTTCTTATCTTCGCGGGAAATATTCATCTTGAGACTTTCATGTACTTGGGTGACTCAGAAGAACAAACGGCCATTATGATCGATGTAGGCCTTATCATGGACATAGTATACCATCCGACACGGAAACGGAGGCTTTTAAAATTCAATAGCAAGAAAAGAATGGAAAGATCAAGAGCTATGTATTATGATTCCCTGAGACAAGGGACCGTCTGTACAGGGTTCGACACTTCCCATTATAGATGACGGCCTGTAATCCGTTATACTTATGGCATCCAAGGGTCTTTCTATGAGCAAAGGACTGTTTCTACAAAACGTTATCGCCATCATTTGGGACTTTGACCAGACGTTGTCGCCCCATTACATGCAGGAACCTGTTTTCGACCATTACGGGGTGGACGCCCGTAAATTC
Source organism: Candidatus Hydrogenedentota bacterium (assembly GCA_022710255.1). Lineage (GTDB taxonomy): Bacteria > Hydrogenedentota > Hydrogenedentia > Hydrogenedentales > CAITNO01 > JAAYBJ01. The sequence goes on along the minus strand of JAKLHG010000163.1, from coordinate 2,190 downwards.
TGGGAGGAAGTGCGCTCTTTGCCCGCATTCTATGCCAGGGCGGGAATCAAGGTGCAACAGGATACCTGTTATCTCGGGCATTTGTTAACTTATGTTCAATGTGGTCTTATGGGCGATCTGTCCAATGCCAAACTTCGCGAACTGGGAGCTCAAATCCGTTTTTATGACGGGGTCCCTGAGATATTCTTCCGGTTACGCGCCATTCTTGAAACAGAGGAGTTTAAAGATAGCGATTTGCACCTGGAACACTATGTGGTAAGCACAGGTTTGGCGGAACTGGTGCGCGGTTCCGCGATAGCGGAACACCTCAGCGGCATATGGGCCAGTGAATTTATTGAGAGTCCCGCGCTGCCGGGTCTTAATCCGTCCGATAAACCAAAAGCGGGTCCCATTACACAAATCGCTGGTTTTCTGGACCACACAACCAAGACACGGGCCATATTCGAAATCAACAAAGGAATCAACAAACTTACGGGGGTGTCCGTTAACGATACGATTCCGGAAGACGAACGACGTGTGCCTTTCCGTAACATGATTTACATTGCGGACGGCCCCAGCGATGTGCCAAGTTTTTCAGTAATACGAAAGCATGGCGGACTTGCTTATGCCGTTTATCCCCCCGGTTCTTCCCAGTTGTTTGCCCAGGTCGACGAACTATTACGTTCTGGCCGTGTTGACGCCTATGGTCCCGCTGATTATCGTGAGGGCGGTCAGACGGATATGTGGCTGCAGCGTCAGGTATCCTGTATCGCGCGCCGTATGATGAAAGACAGGATTCGCACGCTTGAAAGCAGCGTCGGTCGTGGGCCGTATTTTTCTGAATGAACCTTGTTATAGATATTATCTTCTTCCCAGGTGTGTCCGAAGCCCGGGATAAGGCGGCTTCAACGTGCGGTCGGTCATTGGTGGCATAGGGCCTGTATGCTTTCTGAAAAGAGAAATGTTTTCCTTCAGGAGTTTCGTTGTCGTGAAGATCTTGCGTCACCCCCCCTATTGGATGATGGGCGTTTATCGGATGATACCTCTTGTTCGGGGTCGATTTACTTTGGAGTCCATAGACGACGCAGGATGGTCACAAACAGTATAAGGAATATGATATGGTATATTTGGGGCTGGCAAGTATTTTAATTACAAGTCTTGTACAGGGGGCGTTCAGTTTGCATGATGATGGGACGACGATTACGGTAAAGGAGGGAGAGGCCTCTGTCTTCGCATACCGTTATATTCCGGGCAAAAAACCGGTCTTTGTTCCGGAACGGTATAAGCGTGCTTGTTACATTCACCCGCTTTACGGCCTTGATGGTGAAATACTAACCCAAGACTTTCCTCTGGACCATTTTCATCACCGGGGCGTTTTCTGGGCATGGCCTGACAGTACTCTTGGCGAACGCAAGTTGGATGTCTGGGCGCTGGATGGCGCTCGGGCGGTGCATTCCAAGTGGCTTGTCCGAGAGGCGGATGATATTCGTGCGGAACTTGCCGTGGAAAATCTTTGGGTCTACGATGATGCGCCCGAGAATCCCGTTGTTAAGGAACAGGTGCGTATGCTGGTTCACCCTGCGGAACAAAACCATCGAAATATCGATTTTGAACTTACATTTCAAAATATAAGCCATGAAGTGTTCACTCTGAGAGGCAGTGGTACCGACAATAAGGGATACGGCGGTTTCTGCCTTCGTCCCGATGCCTCACGCGCTCCCTTCCTGTTTACGTCAAGGCAGGGAGAATGTGCGGAAGATGTATTGGAACTCGAATCGCCCTGGGCTGATATCTCCTATGCGGTTGCACCCGACAGTGAAACCTTTTCGGGAATGAGTATCTTCCAAAACCCCCAGAATCCCGGATATCCCCATTCGGGATGGATTCTGCGTCATTATGGATTTTTGGGTCAGTCGTGGCCCCATACAAAATCACATGTCATGCAGCCGGGAGATTCTTTTACCCTTCGCTATCGCCTTTATATTCATCGCGGCAAGGTGGATAACGCCGCAGTGGAAAGTGCCTTTCTGGACTATGAAAAAGAATGTAAATCAAACTAGTCCGGCCACGAGACGCCATTCAGTCTGAAACACCTCTCGCGGGTTGTGCATGTTGCGAAGTTCAGACTTCCTGCCCTCGACAGGGTTTTGACGTGGTTTTTCGTAAAACAGTATTGCACAAAAGTTTGACGCAAAAGACCGTAAAGAAGGG
>JAKLHG010000162.1 GCA_022710255.1 Candidatus Hydrogenedentota bacterium | reverse complement strand
TTCCGCGAGCATGCCCCGGTTGGAGGTAATCATCGGTTTACCCATGGACATTATCTCGCGTACGGCGCGGCACGTGCCATCCGTTCCGGGCGTCAGAAACATGCCCGCGTCCATGGCCGCCAGGGCGCCCGCATAGTCGTCCCCGTCCAGGTACCCGGTAAAATGCACGCGATCCTCAAGGCCCAGCGCCCGCACGGGCCTGATGGCCAGCTGCTCCTGCCGGGTACCGCGTCCGACAATCATCAGGCGCGCATCGCGAAAATTCTCCGCTATCGCCACAAAGGCTTCAAACAAATCCTCGTAATGCCGGTGCGCCTGGATACGCGCCACAATCCCGAAAACAAAGGCATTTGTGGGGATTCCCAATGTACGGCGCAGGTCGGGAAGAGACCGCCCGGGGTCGAATCGTTCCGTGTCCACTGCGGTATCAATAACGTGGAGGTGTTCCGGCATAACGGGGAACGAGGAAACATCCGCCCGCAAGGCCGCTTGCGAAGGTTCTATCAGCGCGGCGCACTTCCGCATAAAAAACCGATGCCGACGGTCATCGGGAAACCCTGGTCCCTCATAACTGGACCGCACCACGGGGAGCGCCATACCGGCACAGGCACGCAAAGCAATCCAGGTATCATTGTCAAGATGACAATGAATCAGGTCGTAGGCGGTTGTTTTAAGGTGGCAGCGAAGTTTCCGCACATCCATCCAGTTCTTAAATGGCTTGCGGTGCTTGGATAGATACAGAAAGTCCAAGGGTTCCATTCCATGGGAGCGGGCCATGGCCAGAACCTTGTTGTAGCCGGAGCCAGCGACCGGCGCGCAGGCGAAATCCACACACACGCCCCTGTCGCGAAGGGCGCGACACAAATTTACCACAGGCTCGGCGGGTCCCGTCCACTTGCTGTTGCTGAACAGGTGCAAGACGCGTATCGCTGATTGCGTTTTCTTGTTCATGGCTTCACCGGGGGGAGTCCAGGTTCATTTATGCGAGGCCACTTTCTCCGCCTCTTCCAGGCGTACGCTTACCACCTGGGAGATGCCCTGCTCCTGCTGGGTCACGCCAAAAATGGCGTTGGCCCGGGCCATGGTCTGTTTGCTGTGCGTAATCATGATGAACTGGCTTTTCTCGGTAAATTCGCCGACCATGTCCAGGAACCGTCCAATATTAGCGTCGTCCAGCGGAGCGTCCACCTCGTCAAGGACACAAAAGGGACTCGGTTTCGCCACGAAAATACTGAACAGGAGGGCTATGGCGGTCATAGCCTGTTCGCCGCCGGACAATAAGGAAATGGTCTGGGGCTTTTTGCCGGGCGGACGCGCCTCGATTTCAATGCCGCATTCGAGGGGATTGGCCTCATCCAGGAGGAAGAGACGCGCCTGGCCGCCATTAAACAGCCGGCGAAAATGATTCTTGAAGTTGTCTGAAATATCTTCAAAGGTGGAAAGAAACATGTCCTGCGTCTTGGCGTCTATGCGCTTGACCACCCCCAGCAAGGTGTCCCGCGCCTTTATGAGGTCGTCGTTCTGGGTATTCAGGAATTTGGCCCGCGCTTCCAGGGCGTCATACTCTTCTATCGCGCCCAGGTTCACGCTGCCGATGCGTTGCAGCGCCTGGCGCCGCTCTTCGATAAGCGTCTCGCGCTCCTTTTCATCATAGTCATCCACGCCCACCTCCTCTTCGGTGAGCGAGGCCAGGGCAAGGCCGTATTCCACGCTGATACGCTCCTGAAAGAATTGCATGCGGTCTTCCTTCTGGGAGCATTCCAGTTCAATCTTGTGCACTTCGCGCTGTGACGCATCGGTCCGGGCCCGGCTTTCCTTGAGTTGCTGGGTAAGTTTGTCCGAGGACTCGGCAAGGAAATGCTGCTCGCGCTGAGTTTCGAGTACGCCGCTGTGCAGTTTGTCCCGGGATTGGGAAAGGCCGGAGGACTGGCTGATAACGGTTTTAATCTGCTCTTCCAGCGCGTGGATGCGGGTTTCCAGTTCCTCGGCCTGACGCAATTGTTTGCCGACCTGCTCCAGCACTTCCCTGCTTCCCCGGCAGGACCGCTCATAATCCCGTTTTACTTCCTCCAGCGCGCGCAGCGCGTCTGTTTCCCGCACGCGCAGGTCGGTCACGGCGGCGTTCAGCCGGTTCAGTTCTTCACGTTTTTGCGCCACCTCCTGCTGTTCGGTCTCCAGATTGCGGCGCAGGGTCTCGTCATCGCTTTCCATGCCGCCGATACGTGAACGCGCGCTTGCCAGTTTTTCCTCAAATTCTTTGCGCTGCCGCTCCAGCTCGTCGATCCGCAATGCATTCCGCTCAAAGGAGACGCGCTGTCCATCCGCCTCCGTGGCGTGGCGCGCGATGGTTACGCCAAGTTCATTCAACCGCCCGCGCAGTTCCTGGCCTTCCGCTTCGCACCGTTCCAGCTGCTTTGTCAAATTCCCGGCCTGTTTCTGTAATTCCTGCGCACGAGCGGCCATCGTCTCGATATCCCGGCCCGCCTTTTTCACCTTCCCCTCCAGCTCTTCGATTTCTGCGGCGCGCCCCAACAGGCCATGGGTCTCATGCCGGGTTCTGCCGCCGGTTACGGCCCCCGCCGGGGTAATGACTTCGCCTTCAAGGGTGACAAGCCTGGGGAACCGGGTCTCCTGCTGGGCAATGCGAATGGCATCATCAATGTTTTCCACGATGAGGGTGTTATATAGCAGGTACTGAATCGCGGGCAGGAGCCGCTCATCGCATTGCACATAGTCCACGGCGAGCCCGATAATGCCGGGTTTACCCCGCAGGTCCAGATCCTCTTCAAAACGTCCCGGCCTGATGGTATCCAGGGGCAGGAACGTAACCCGGCCGGCCCGGTTCTCTTTGAGAAAGGCTATGGCCGATTTTGCCGCGTCCGCGGTATCCACGATGACATTGTTGATATTACCGCCCAGGGCGGCTTCAATGGCGTATTCATAATGCTTATCGGTGGAGATCACGTCGCCCACCGGCCCGATGATCCCCGCCATGCCGGGATAATCGTGTTGTTTGGCCATCATCACGGCGCGCACACCCACCGCGAACCCTTCATAACTGTCGCGCAGTTCGATTAGGGAGTTCAGGCGGGCTTCCATACGACTTCTCTGCTCACGCAGTTCCTGCCACTGGTGATTCAACGCGGCCGTTTGGGCGTCCACGTTCCGGCGCTCTTTCCGGGCTTCTTCACCCTGGGTGAGGGTTCCGGCCAATTGCGCCTGCAGGCCTTGCTCTTCTTCCCGGACCTGCGCGGCAAGGGCCTCGATTTCCTGAAGCCGTGTACGCAACAGTTCCTGTTGTTCGGCGGCGGCGGCGGCTTGCGCCTCGATATTGGCCATGGACACGCCCGCTGTTTCCAGTTCCGTTTGGGCGCGGTTGCGCACATTCACGGATTCAAGCGTCATCTCCCGTAAATGCTCGAGCTGCCGTTCCGTATTGGCGAGCAGGGCTCGGGCCTCATCCAGCCGTTGCTGTTCACGCGCGAGCAGTTCTTGAATTTCCTCGACGTCCTTCTCACACTCACCCACCCGTTGTGCGGAAACCCCGGATTCGTCACTGATGGTTTCCGCCTGCTTTTCCAGACGTTCTTTCTCGGCCAACGCCTCAACGCGCCGCTCGCGGGCGAATTCAATTTCCTGTTTGTGAAGCGACACCTGGTTCTCGAGCCGCTCCATCTCGGCATCCGCAGCGTACTCCTGCTCCCGCCGTTGCGTCAGCAACCGGTCCGTTTCCACGCGTTTCAGGTTTATCGCCTCTATTTCGGCCTCCTGGCGGGTGGTTTTGGCGGCATGTTCCTGATACTGATCCACGGCCCGGGTCAGTTTTTCCCGCAAGTCGGTTACTTGCTCGCTAAGTTCATTGTACCGAAGCCAGGCGTTGCGTATCTCCAGGTTGCGCAGTTCCTGCGTCAACTCTCGATGCCGGATGGCGGCGTTCACCTGCCGTTTGAGCGAACGCATCTGCCGCTCCACTTCGGCTATAATATCGTTGAGACGCAGCATATTCTGCTCGGCGGACTCCAGCTTGCGAAGCGCGGTACGCTTGCGTGTCTTGTACTTGATGATTCCGGCTGCCTCTTCCAGCAGGTACCGCCGGTCCTCCGGCTTGGTACTGAGCACCAGATCGATTTTGCCCTGCCCGATAAGGGAATACGCGTTGGTGCCGATGCCGGTATCCATGAACAATTCCTGGATATCGCGCAGGCGGCAGGAGACCTTGTTCAGCAGGTATTCGCTTTCGCCGGAACGGTACACACGGCGGGTTACCTCCACTTCGCTGTAATCGACAGGCAGCTGCCCGTCCGTGTTATCAAAGGTCAGGGAAACTTCGGCCATGCCGGTCGGAGGCCGCCCGTCGCTGCCGTTAAAAATAATATCCTGCATGTGGGAACCGCGCAGTTCCCGGGCGCTTTGTTCGCCCAGCGCCCAGCGCAGCGCATCCAGGATATTGCTCTTGCCACATCCGTTCGGACCGACAATCGCCGTAACCCCCTGTTCAAGGTGGACCACGGTCGGGTCGGCGAACGATTTAAACCCGTGCATATTGATACGTTTAAAATACATGTACTAATCCTGATCTTTCCGGACATCGCCTCGCGGGGGCCCGTTGGTTCTTCACCGCATCCACACATCCCCGCGACTGCGGCCTTGCCAGCCGACACGTCTATACGGAAGTAATTTCATAGATACGCTCAATTCTCTTTGCCCTGCCGGTATCGGCATCGGCCTCGATAAGCACGGCATTGAACTGGACCGGTCCGTCCGCCAACTCCCACCTGCGTGGCATCCCCGTGACAAGTTTTTCCATGACCAGGCGCCTGTCCACGCCCAGAATGCCATTATAGGGGCCGCACATGCCGATATCGGAGATAAAGGCCGTGCCATGCGCCAACAGGCGCTCATCAGCGGTCTGCACATGGGTATGTGTACCCACCACGGCCGTGCATCTGCCATCCAAATACCACGCCATGGCGGCCTTTTCAGAGGTCGCTTCGGCGTGCATGTCGACAAGAATGGTACGCACGGAATTAGGCAGCGATTCCAGTTCCCGTTCCACGGCGGCAAAGGGACAATCTGCCGGCTCCATAAAAACTCTGCCGATAAGGTTAATCAAGGCCGCGCAGGAACCGTCGCCGCAGGAATGGATCACACATCCCCTGCCCGGCGCCGAGGCAGCGTAGTTGGCGGGCCGTGCAACATCCGGCAACACATGGATGCCATCCACCATTTCCTGCTTGCGCCAGGTATGGTTGCCCATGGAAAAAAGATGAATGCCGCACCGGCGCAGTTCTTCGATAAGTGACGGCGTCGCGCCAATGCCATGGGCAATATTTTCCGCGTTCGCAAGGACCAGGTCAACCCCGCGCGACTGCACGATGCGGGGCAGAAACTGCTGTACGGCGCGCCGTCCCGGCCTGCCGACGATATCGCCAATATACAAAATATTCATAATAGCCTCAACAACTTACAACATGAAATGCCAAAGGTATCCTGCCCCGGCGCCCCCCGACAATAAGACCCGCCCCTCTGCTCATTCCCGGCTTTCATGGCACTGAAAGCGATGGGATTCGATTGGAACATGAGGCATTGTATCTCAGGCAGCCTGTTCAATGTCAATAGCGGTATCCCGCGCCTGCCATGGCGGTATCACTGGAATACGGTGGTTCGTTTGGTTGAATCCGTGGATTGAATTCCGTATAGTGTGCCCCATTCCTTTTCCCCAAAAAACATTCCAAAACCAGGAGGCCGTCATGGGTTCCCATACCGTACATTTCAAATGTCTGCATTCCAATCATTGCTGCCGCGACGTGGTTTGCCTACCCACGCCCTGGGATGTCTTGCGCATCGCCCTGAATACCGGCGAGGATCCGCGCCGGTTTCTGGAATTCCTGACACCGGACGAGATCAAAGGTATCCCTAAAAACGACCCCACCTGGTTGGTGGCGGACGGGAATCGCTATCTCATGGCGCTGACCCGCGATCCGAAGACCGGATGCTGTTTCCTGGACAAGAAGACCCGGTTCTGTGGTATTTATGAGCACCGGCCGATCCTGTGCCGGCTTTATCCCTTTAAACTGCGTGAAACGCGGGACGGGAAGTTCCATTCCTTTACGCTACACAAGGATGTGGGTTGCCTGCGTTGCCGGGACGGTGTGGTGGAAACAAAACCTCTTTATGACCTCTATCTGCAGGACAGAATACATCAGGACGACTATGTAACGCTGGTGGAAGCATTTAATGCGGAAGATCGGCCGGGACGCAGGCCTGAAGAATTCCTCAACCTTTTTCTCGAGATTGTGGAAGCGCCCTAAACCCGGAGATCAGGCGGCTTTTTCCACCGACTTCACCAGGTCCTGGCGCACAGGATAGGTGCGGTTGCTGTATACGATGTACCAATAGGGGTCACGGCCCTGCGCATCATCGGCGGGCCGGGTTACTCCACCGTGCAAATAGACGATATAGGGGCTGGCTTAATCTTTTGCTTCATTACCATGCCGCATGGACCTCCAAGAGGCGTCACGGTGCCAGTATCCAGCATAATGGCGGGGAGGCCCCGGGATCATAGGCATAGCGCTCTCCGTTCTGCCAGAGGTAGGCGGCACGGATGGCGTAAGCGATGGGATTGCTGCCCTGTTGCCATCCCGCCAGATAGGCTATCGCCTCACCCAGAACCATACGACTGTCAAAATTCACATCGCCGGGATGGAAATCATCATTTTCGCCTTCCCCTTCATCCACATCTTCAGACCATAGCGGGCCGGGAGTGCCATGGAACAGGGTATACCCCGACGGCAGGGTGGACACAGGCCCGGAGGCGCCGTTGATAGCGCCGACCAGGGTGTAACCACCCGCAATCGCGATATGACCGCCCCCGGTGATGCCGGACTGGAGCACCATGTTCCCGGTACCGTCGTACAAGACATCCGCGCTGGCGCCCGTCCAGAATGTAAGAAGCAATACGGCTGAAATCATCCTGCCCCGCCGTACATGGCACAGTATTATGCCCACGCTCCAATTATTAAGGCAAATGGTTGTTTTCATGGGTAAACGCTCCTTGTCAAGGGAACCTGCCGCCTATTTGGCCGTTAGTTGCTGTATCATGGACTTCATGGATTCCAGTTCCGCCCGCAGTGCGGCAATCTCGCGGTCTTTGTCTTTCATGCGTTGGTTGAGACCCTGGATGGCGGCGAGGGCGACGCCGTCGAGGTCTGTGGTGGCGATGCCTTTATCGGTATTACCCAAGCCGAAAGCAGCGTGAAAGTCCTGCGCCATGGGTCCCAGATGGCGTGTATCAGCGTTATCGCCCTTAAAGTTCCAACTGGACAGGGGGAGTTCCGTCACCTTGTCGAGGATTTCTCTGGCATCCACGGGGGTAAAGTTTTCCTTGGCATTCCGGTCGCTGGTGGGGGTGAAGGATTTGGCAACAACATCGCCGTCATTCTCGACCGTGAAAACCTGATTCGAGCCGCCGGCGCCGCTGAAGCCTTTTATCAACTCGCCTGTTCCCTGGTTTGCCATCACCAGGCTGGCATCGGAACTGGTGTCGTTGATATATATGCCCACCCCATCGGCAGAGGCTGACTCAATCAGAAATGCGGGCGGATTAAGGCCAGATGACCCATTTGCGATTAAATGCATGCCGCCCCTAGCACGGAGCTTGATTTGGTTATCACGGGAGGATTCGACCCCCGCATCCATGCTATCGCCCCAGACAAAAGAACCTTGATGTTTGGCCTTCGCACGCCTGCCAGCAGCGAAACTATAATCTCCTTCTGTAGTGCTGTGGTCACCACCGGCTACAATGGAATAATCGCCAGCGGCAGTGTTACTTTTACCGCCGCACACTGTCGAATGAGATCCTTCAGCGGTGTTCCCCTCTCCACCGCTTGTGGTAGCATAAAATTGCTCATCAGGGGTGCCGGCGCCATCGCCGGCCCAGTTATTCCCGCCCCCACCAACGGTTCTGTATGCACCCAAGACCCGATTGGGA
>JAKLHG010000161.1 GCA_022710255.1 Candidatus Hydrogenedentota bacterium | reverse complement strand
GTGCTGACGGTTGCCGAAATCGCGGGGGTTCAAGCGGCCAAGCGCACCTGCGAATGGATTCCCCTGTGTCATACCCTGCTCCTGACCGGTATTCGTGTACAGGCGTTCCTGGAGCAAGACGGTATTTCCGTAACCAGCGAAGTTACCTGTTACGGCCGTACGGGGGTGGAGATGGAGGCTTTGACGGCGGTCAGTGCTGCCTTATTGACGGTCTATGATATGTGTAAAGCGGTCGACAAGGGGATGAGCATTGGAGACATCGTGTTATTAGAAAAAATCAAGGAATAACGAATGCGGCCTGGGGAGGAAGCGAGGGGGCGATTTGTGGGGGTGGCACAAAAAAACTACCAGCGTGTTTGTTGCCTTCCCAAAACCTACCTTTTCGTAGGCAATTCAAGTTTTCTGAAAGATATCCTGTAGCGCCGCGCAACACGCTTTTCCACCTGGCATTGGGGCGTGGGGGCGGGGATATCAGGGTTTAAAGCCTTGGTTAATGCCATAAATTCACTTTGGAACCAAGTCCCGCCTTTTCTTCCGCATTCTGAAAATTTCCCCGAGTATTCAGCGCCGCTTTTATTGGCATGATAGTTGCTATATAAATGCCGGTATGAATCACGGTCCTTGGAAACGTCGATACAGTTGAATTTCAGACTTCCTAACCTTGACAAAGATTTGGCGCGGTTTTTTTTCCCAAAGAAGGGACAGACTACCCAATAGCAAGCATGAAACACAGGATTATACGCAGTGCCCAGGGACTCTTTGGCAGTCAGTCCCTCCTTTACTTAGTCTCTGTGTTTTCTCGCAAAGCGCCATTGTGTGTTCCGACGAGTTCAGGAAGTCGCAAGTTATTCCACACCGTGTAGCGGGATAAGGATTGTTTGGCGGGGGAGAATGCCTGTTATGCTATTCTCGCTTGCCTCTGGGTGGCGCAGGCGGGGATAGCGGACGCATCGGCGAAAGTCTTCTATCCGCCAATGGTCAGGAGCCGAAATGGAGATAAGGTCATGAAGAAAGTGGAAGCCATTATCAAGCCGTTCAAACTGGAGGAGGTTAAGGATGCCTTGTCCAAAGTATCGGTACAGGGCTTGACCGTGAGTGAGGTGAAGGGCTTTGGCCGGCAAAAAGGGCACAAGGAACTCTATCGCGGCGCGGAATATGTGGTGGAGTTTCTGCCCAAAATAAAACTGGAAATCGTGGTCGTGGATGAGATGGTGGAAGAGGTGGTCAAGGCCATTGTGGAAACGGCCAGCACCGGCCGCATCGGGGACGGCAAGATTTTTGTATTGCCCGTGGATGAAGCGGTGCGTATTCGTACGGGTGAAAGCGGCGACGCCGTGTTGAGCTGATTTTTCCGCGCCGCCAACAACATGAGGCGGATGAAGTTGAACAAAAAGGTTCCGGGGCGTTTTCTACGGCCCCGAAAGCGTTGGAAGCGCTATCGGCCGGGCAAAACAAGCCGGACATCTATAACGTGTAGGAACACAGGAGAAACAACGCTATGCATAAGGCACTAAGTCCCAAGGATGTGATACAACTGGTGAAAGAGAAGTCCGTAAAGTTTATCGACTTCAGATTCATGGATTATCCGGGTCTCCAACAGCATTTTACGGTTCCCGCGGCGGAGTTGTCGGAAGACACCTTCGAGGAGGGACTCGGCTTTGACGGTTCCAGTATCCGCGGCTGGCAGTCCATCAACGAGAGTGACATGCTGGTGCTGCCCGATCCCCGGACGGCGACAATCGACCCCTTTTCTGTCATTCCGACCCTGTTTCTGTATTGCAATATCCTGGACCCGATCACCAAAGAGCGGTACAGCCGGGATCCGCGCAACATAGCCCAGAAAGCCGAAAATTATCTCATTTCGACCGGCATTGCGGACACGGTAAATGTTGGCCCAGAAGCGGAATTCTTCATTTTCGACGATATCAAGTTCGACAACAAACCCCAATGCGGTTATTACGCCATAGACAGTGAGGAAGCCATCTGGAACAGCGGGCGCGATGAACATCCTAACCTGGGGTATAAACTGCGCCACAAGGAGGGGTATTTCCCGGTGCCGCCCGGAGATTCCCAGCACAACCTGCGACAGGAAATGGTCACGGTCATGTTGGAATGTGGGCTGAATGTCGAATGTCATCACCACGAGGTGGCGACGGCAGGCCAGGCGGAAATTGACCTTCGTTTCGCGCCGCTCACCAATATGGCCGACCAGTTGACCCTGTTCAAGTACATCATCAAGAATGTGGCCAAACGCAACGGGAAGACGGTTACGTTTATGCCCAAGCCCCTGTTCAGTGACAACGGATCGGGTATGCATGTGCATCTTTCGCTGTGGAAAGAGAATAAGCCGCTGTTCGCGGGAAACAAGTATGCCGGCCTCAGCCAGGACGCCCTGTGGTTTATCGGCGGTCTGCTGCACCATGCGCCCTCCCTGGTGGCTCTTACCAATCCGACGACCAACAGTTACAAGCGGCTGGTGCCGGGATATGAAGCCCCGGTCAACATTGCGTATTCCGCGCGCAACCGCAGCGCCTGCGCCCGTATCCCCATGTATTCCGCAAGCCCGAAGGCCAAACGCGTGGAGTTCCGCGTTCCCGACCCCTCTTGCAATCCCTATTTGGCATTCTCTGCCCTGCTGATGGCCGGCATCGACGGCATTCAAAATAAAATCGACCCGGGTGAGCCCATGGATAAAGACTTATATGACCTGCCACCGGAAGAAAAGGCGAAGATTCCTCAAGTGCCCGGGAGCCTGGGAGAGGCGCTCGACCACCTGCAGAAGGACTACGAATTTCTAACCAAGGGAGATGTCTTCACGGAAGATGCCCTGGAAATGTGGATTCGGTACAAGCGGGTGAACGAGGTGGAAGCGATGGCATTGCGCCCTCATCCCTATGAGTTCCATCTGTATTACGACATTTAATGCGTGAACGTTCACAGGGCGATCCGTAACCTTACCGCAAACAAAGGGACAGTCCCGAAGCGAACCCGCAGGGCGTTCGCAAGCGACTGTCCCTTTTGATTTGTTTTGCCGCGGGCGCTTTCCCGGAAGCGCTGCGGTGCGCCTGTATCTCGGACTTGCTGGTCTTGGCGGGGTTATTCAATGATTACCCGGAATCCGATTTGGCACTTTTGGGATGCCATGTTCGTATAGGACCGCAAGAAAGGGACAGACAACGAAATAGCCAGTAGCAGTAAAGGGCATCCATGCATCATTACGGACGGCTATTTCATCGTCGGTCCCTTTTTGCTCCGTCTTTGTGTTTGTTTTCCCTTGCGATGCGCATTTCCGACGAGATCAGGATATCTGTATTTCAGTGCGGACCGCCTTTCCCCAGTTCATTCGTAGACCTTCTCTTCTTCCTGGTCCGCTTCTTGCGCATCGAATTCGATGTTTCGGGGAGGGTCCGGTTCCTGGCTCATTTCCTTATAGAATTCATGCTGGATAATGAGGTCCATGATTTCATTGGTGCCGGTCCAGATCATAATCAGGCGGACGTCGCGCAGCATTTTTTCAACCGGAAAAATATTGGTATAGCCGATGCCGCCCATGACCTGCATGGCATGATTGACCACTTTCCACGCGTTTTCGGTCGCCAGTTTCTTGGCTTCTGAAACATAACGCCGGGATTGTCCCGAAGGTTCTCCCGTATCGACGGACCGCGCCGCAATGTGTATCATTCCCCGGGCGGCATCCAGCAGGGTCACCATATCCGCCACCTTGAAATTAACCCCTTCGAACTCGCGGATGACCTGTCCGAAAGCTTTGCGCCGGGTGCTGTAACGCGCGGCTACTTCCATGGCTGCGCGCCCCATCCCCACCGCGCCGGCCGCACTGGTCATGCGTTCGGGAATCATCATTTGATAGAAAATAATGCCCCCTCCGTTCTCTTTTCCCAACAGGTTTTTCGCCGGCACCTTGCAGTCTTTGAAAATCAGGCGTCCCGTGCCGCCGCCCCGGGTGCCCATGAGCCCGTAGACGTATTTCACCTCCACGCCCGGACCGCGGTCCACGATGAAAGTACTGATGGATTCATGGGGCGGCCCGTCAGGGCGCGTCCTCGCGTAGACCATGAAATAATCCGCCCCTTCCGCGCCGACAACAAAGCGCTTTTGGCCGTTCAAGATATAATAATCGCCTTCCCGCCGCGCCGTGGTGGTGGTTCCGAAAAAGTCGGAGCCGCCCCGGGGCTCGGTTAACGCTTCCGCGGCGGTCAATTCCGCCCGGATGGTGGGAGCCAGGTATTTTTCTTTGAGATAGTCGGACCCGAATTTGTGGAGGGCCTCACCGACGATGCTTACCAGTGAGTACAGGCATCCGAGCGAGGTTCCGAGCACGCCCACCTCCTCGAGCGCCACGATTTCCGAAGTCCACGGCAATTCCCGTCCGCCATAACACTTGGGAAAGCGCAGCCCGAGCAGTCCCCGCGACGCCGCCTTTTCCAAAAACGCGCGCGGGTAACGAATCTTGTCCTCGTCCATGTCCCGCAGCAGGCTTTTGTCCACGTCGTCGCGCACAAAGGCGCGGACTTCTTTTCGTAACTCCCTGTCTTCCATCGTCATCAGGCAATTCAACATGACGCCCTCCTTTTTTGGGGGTCCCCTGAAGCGGACAGGCAAACGCCTTCCTTGCACGGTTGATGCTCGCTGCAAGGAAGTGTTCTATTCAGTACGCTCCTCAACTGATGGTTAAACAAGTATCGGCTTCATCGTTTCAGATATTTGTCCAGAAAATGATAGATATGCCAGCGGACATGTCTGTTGGTTTCCACCGCAATATCCAGCGTATGGGGGTAGCCCTGCAAACGCAGATATTCATGGGGGCAGCCGAGTTCCTTGAGGCGTGCCGCAAGCAGATCCGCCTGGGAAACCGGAACGGTATCATCGTCCGTGCCGTGGATGATAAGCGTGGGCGGCGCCTCTTGCTTCAGATGAGTGATGGGGGATGCCAGGCGGTACTGGTCCGGCACCTCGTCGAAATGTTTTCCCCCGAAAAAGGCGAGCAAGGTTTTATTGTCATGAAATTCTTTCAGGGTAATATCCGTAGGGCCATATAAATTAACCACGGCCTGCACCGCGCTGCTGAATTCAGCATGGCCACCCGTGCCCTCCAGTTCGGCAACTCCTGATGAATAACCGAGCATCATGGCAAGATGGCCGCCCGCCGAACCGCCTATCGCGGCAATGGCGTCCGGGTCGATCCCGTATTTGTCCGCGTTGGCGCGCATCCAGCGCACCGCGCATTTGACATCCTCGACGCAGGCGGGGAACGTGGCCTCGCTGACGAAGCGGTAGGATACGGTGGCAACCACATAGCCCATTAGCGGGAAACGCACACAGTAATATTTATAATCGGAGCGTTGTCCGCTGGACCATCCGCCGCCGTGAATCAGGATGATGCCGGGAAGTTTCCCGGAACGCTCGCGGGGCTGGTACAGGTCCAGGAGCAGCGGCCTGCCGTTGACATTACCATATTCAACATCTTTTGTTTCCACAATACCCTCGGGAACAGCCATCGGGGCGGAAAGGTCAATCAGGGTCACCTCACCGTTGGCCAGGGCGATGATGAGATCCGCAGCCTGGCTGATATTTTCAGGAAGCGCCGGGGGTGTTTCCCGGGCAAACAAGGCCGCTTCTTCAGAGGCTGTTTCCTCCTTGACGGTTGTCTGGGCGAAAGACGGGGGGGCAATAACCTGGTCGAAGAGGGTAACTATCAGCAACAGTCCCAAGACCGGATACCAGGGGAGAAAAGCCAGAACGGATTTTTTCATCATACTATTCCTTCATGCAATGTCGCTGCAGGAGTGTCGCTGCCGTCATTGTTTCGTCACTTCAGTGGGCTCGGTACAGATCCGGGGAACCCATTTTCCAAGAATATCGAATTTCGCCTCCACGCGGTACTTGCCGGCTTCCTCTGGTATTCAGCGCGGGAAAATCTTGCTTTCCTGATGTTCGAGAACGCCGGGGCGTTTGAAGTAACGCCTTGGCGGTTATATTCAAGGGACCTATGAAAAGCCTGTCAATTGGAAACGGTAAACACCGTCTCTGATTTCTCCAGCCGAATCAGCATGGGCTCCAAGGGCGGCATTTCCCGTGGGAACTGGACATCACTCCCGCGAATAACATCATGCCCGTGCCTGGCCAGTCCCGATAGATATACGGAAACCGGATTGCGCTGCAAATTGATGATATAGAGATAGGTTTCCCCTTCGAAAGGGACGCAGCGGGAGCGTACGCCTTCCAACGGATATCCATGCGCGTTGAGCGGCCGTGCGGTTTCAGGCAACACGCCGCCGACCAAAGCCGCATCCAGCGCATGCAGATATTCCGTCGGCAGGTTCATACCCCGGACCAGAATCGTGTTTGCCGTAGCCCGTATGACATCGGTACGGGAGTGCCCTTTTTCATTATAAGGAATGGGGGTACCGACACGGGCCACCATGCCGCCATCTTCCACATACTGGGCCACATGTTCAAAGGTATCGTCCGGGACGGCCATGGTGTTGGGGAGTATAAGCACCTTGACTCCTTCGAGTCCGTTTGTTTTGATTTGCTGTTCAGTCAGGAACCGGACGGGAAATCCCGCGAACGAAGCGCCCTCAAAGGCGAATTGCGCCGACTCCAGGTGGGGCACCCCGTCATCCATGATTTTCGAAGCCTCGCTGAACAGGATGGCGATTTCCGCCGGAGCCTGTTGAAATGCCATGATGATCGGGGCGAGGCGGTTGATTTCCATGGCGGCAAGCGCATAGGCCGCCAATGCTTCAGGATGCTGGAAAATGGAAGAATCCGGGGAAAGGGCCATGCCCGTTACGCCGGACATTACCGCCTCCCAGACCACGCTGCGCACGAATTTCTCCCGCAGGTTGTTGTCTGAAAGGGATGCCACATCGATGTCTCCGTTCAGGACGAATACGGGTTTTTGTCGCGCGTAGGAACGCATGAGCGCTATGGTGGCATGGGGATAGGGATAATTCATGGCATACATGCCCTGTCCGGCTTCGAAGTGTGCGGATGACCCATGAATATCCATCATGCCTGCCATGTCTTCCCGGCTCGGAGAATTGCGTGTTTCACCCGGCAGGAAGGGGGAGTCCGGCAGCGTAATCATGACTGGCACATTGGGCGCGACGGCGGCGAGCTCTTGCTTGATGGCGGCGAAAAAGTTGGTAATCAGGCCGCGATGAAAGGTTTGCCACTCGAACTGGTAGGTCCGCTGATTCTGGTAACTGTGTTCTGGATATTCACCCCAGATGGTGATTTCATCATGGTCGGCCAGGTGGCTCCTCCACAGGCGGTTCAGGTCGATGCGGTCGGGATAGCGTTCTTTAACGGAAGCGACGAATTGTTGCCGGACGGGTTCCCCGTCATACTTGAATTGCGGCCCCCACGCGATGCTGGCGCCGGCGGGCGGGTAGGGTTGCGCACCGGCCATACTGACCAGGTCCTCCATCAGATGGAGGTAATAACTGGAGAATCCGTCATGTGCCAGATTCACAAAACCGGATTCGAGCAGTTCAGGCCAGGTATCCATCATCGGTCCTTCAACGGCTGCCTGTTCCAGTTGCATGACCCAGGGGATCCTGAGTTCCCCGGTTACACGGGCCAGCGCCGACACCTCCTCTTTCAGAATACTGATATCCCTGTTGGCCGGGAGTTTCAGTACGGCAAAATTAAGCCCATGATTTTTGAGCCATTCTGTTTGTTCCCCCAGAGTGGCGGCGCCTCCATAGACGAGGGAGAGCGGGCTCCCTGTCGTGTCCGTATTCGCGGATGGCTCGGAATCCAATACGGCCCCCATCAGAAACAGCGGCTTGTCGTTTTCAAAAATACCGCCGTCATGGATGGACACCCGTTCCGGGTAGGGTATATGGTCCAACAGTTTTTCGGGAAGAATGTTGATGAAGGTTATTTCGGCGCGCAGCACTTTTATCGCTTCCCTGGCATAGGTCAGGTTTCGGTCTGCCAAGCGCCAGTTTCCCTGGGCAATTGCCTGTTCCGCTTCTGTCAGGGCCCCTGCGG
>JAKLHG010000160.1 GCA_022710255.1 Candidatus Hydrogenedentota bacterium | reverse complement strand
TTGTCCGCTTTGTTGTGAGTTGCGTCAAGCTATCTTATTTTTTCGCCGCAACTGTCCAAAAAATGGGGGGAACTTCATCGCTCCAATAAATAATCATTTCACATTTACTCATGGTCGTCTACTCCCGAGCGATACTTAACAAGGATGTCTCGGATCTGTTGGACTAAACGGCTTCGCCGTGGATATTTACTCGTGTATCCGCAAACCAGGGACAGACTACCAAATAGCAGTATCTGCCAAATGGCTTATATGCAACGGTCGTGGGCTATTTGGCAGTCAGTCCCTGTTTTGCTCTGTTTTCTTGTTTGCGTTTAGTCCAACAAAGTTTTTCAGTTGGCAGGGCAACTGAAAAAGCTTATTCGTTCTTGTCCAAACCAGGGGTTTAGTTTTTGGTTTTGTTTTGCATCGCCCAAGAGGAACGCCATCCAATCCTCCCCTCGTCCAGACCTGCCTAAATATTGCTTATGCGCGCAGCAGGCGTGCCTCCCAGGTACGCCAAAGTGCCGCAAGTGCTGGAGATTACCCTCTGTGGCGCACTTGGAAGGTACGCCTACTGCATCCCCGCTTTGAATGCCGCTGTGTTACCTGGACCGCGTCAGGACCGCCCCCCAAACAAAGGTAAATTGTAATGCGCGTTGGAAACGCCTGAGTTTAAGCGGGGATTACTCTCACCCTTGTCATAATTTGGACACCAGTGTTTTTACAAAAACGTTTTTCTGTGGCGGGGCGAAAAAAAAGCGTTTGGCCTGTCAACCTTTGTGCTTTGCGCTTCGTCTTAATAAGCGATGCGGGCAATTCCTTGGAACGGCTTCGCACAGATTTAAAAGTTGAATCTTTCCGTTATCAGCTATGCAGATGAACAGGAGGGAAGTGGCCCGTTAGTACTGTTCAGGCAACCGCCGAAAGGTTGGTGCCAATGCCACCCGAATTTTGGGAACCATGACTGAGACGGGAGTAGTGTTTACTTCTGTCCCTCATGGTGTTGTGCCATGAGGGATTTTTTTGTATCGATCCATTGAGTGTTTGGTTTTGTGAAATACCGCGCAAAGAACGGGGGGAACGTTTATGACAGCATTTAACAAGGCAGTACCGGACATCTCCAGTGAGGTTGATGTTGCCGTGGAAAAGACAAGGGGTATCTCCGGTGAGGCGGAACCCATGGGGGAACGTGAGGGGGAAGCGACAGGCAGGCGGGGCCTATCGCTGCTGACGGAGCCGCTCGGCCTCTTCGGCTGGAGCGAACTGGAAACAGTGCTACTGGCGGCAGTGGCGTCGGAAACGCCGCTGCTGCTGGTAGGCTCCCATGGTTGTGCCAAAAGCTACTTTCTGGAACATCTGGCAAAAGTGTTGGAACTGGAATACCGGTTCTACAACGCCAGCCTTATCAATTATGACGACCTGGTGGGTATCCCCATGCCCAGTGAGGATCGGAAACGTCTGGAATACATCACCACACCCACGGCCATCTGGGATGCCGAAGTGGTGTTTCTGGATGAGATCAACCGTACCAAACCGGAATTGCAGAATAAACTGTTTCCCATCATCCACGAGCGCCGCGTGCAAGGCGTGCCGTTGAAGCGGCTGCGTTTCCGTTGGGCCGCCATAAATCCGCCCCCCTCGGAAACGGATTATGACGAGGTGGCCTATCTCGGGGCGGAACCATTGGACACGGCACTGGCGGATCGCTTCGGCTTTATTGTAGAAGTGCCGTCCTGGAACGGATTACATGCCGAGGACAAGATGGCCGTCCTTCGGGACCGCGGCCGTGGCCCCCGCACCTTCCCGGTTCCCATTGAGCAGCTCATCAGCGCTTGCCGCACGCGCCTCGACCAGCTGAAAGACTCGTTCCAGACGGACCTGGGGGCCTACTTGGTCCTGCTGTGGAACGAACTGGTCAAGGCGGGTGTTACCCTTTCCACACGGCGGCTATCCATGCTGTACGACAATATTTTAGCGACCCATGCGGCCGCGGCCACCCTGGAGGCATTTTCAGGGGAGGCCGTCCGGCAGGATTGGAACCTGTCCGCCTGGCAGGCGTTGCAGCACAGCCTCCCCCAACGCGCCCAGGGGACCATCCCGGAAATGCTGAAGATCAACGCGGCCCATCTGCAGGCCTGGGCGCTGATGAACAAGACCGAGGATTCAGAGGTATTTTCCCTGTTGACCATTTCAAACAAGGTGGCGCGCGCCCGTGAAGCCCTGCGTCACCGTCACCGGGTACCCGAGGGAGCCGTCAGCTCCGCCCTGATCCAATTTCTTTCGGACAGCTCCGGTCCGGCGGATGCCCATATCCGCGCGCTGGCGCTGTACACGGTAACGCATCGCCAGTGTCCGCTTCCCGCACCGGTGCTGGATGCCATGGCGAACCAGTTGGAAGGCATCTTTTCTCCCGCCGCCTTCCCCGTGCCGGTGCCGTGGAGGGACCGGGACTATGTGTCGAAGCTGATGGAAGAGATTCCCGCGGCGACCGGGCCCCGGGAACGTATGTTGCGACACTATGACCAGAACCTGGCCAAACGGATTTATGAGCTTACCCATGATGTCCGGGAATGCAAACGTTCGGTACAGGATTTTCGTCTTCTAAGCAAGCAACTGGGCTTGGCTATGGCCGTAAAAAACGGAGAGGACCATCATGCCTAAAATGGATACATTGACAGCGATGCTTTCAGCCACCTTAAACCCGTCCGGGACGCCGGCGCCGCCAACCGTAAACGCTTCCGGGGAAGTCTCCCTGCTGCGGACCATGCCCACCCCCTTCACGGCATTCAGTTTTGTTCATCTGCTGCATCACCATGGCCTTCTGGCGCCTTTCATTTCCCCTGACCAATACCTGGGACGGGAAGACCTCCGTAAATGCCATGTCGATTCGTTGTTGGAACACTATGGTCTGTCGGCGGGGGCGGAAGTGTGGCCGTTGTTGCAGCCATTGGGCTTCCATCGGGAAAACGCGGATGAGATTGCGCACACGCGCCTGCCGGGTTATATGTTCGTGTCGCGCCTTTTGAGTCTTGATGAGGAGGGGTTTTATTCACCGGTAACGCTTTGTACGGATACGGCACTGGCCGCGGCTGTTGTTTCCCGGGTCAAAGGCCGTTATTACCGGTCGGATGCCGAACCGGACTATCGGTTGGACCATTTCCTGAAGACGGCCGTGGTCTGTGGCGATACCCGGGTTTTCCAGTCTCCCGAAACAGCTAAAGAGGGGGAGGTCCAGTGAATTCATCTGAACATTTTTTTCCCGAGGCATCTAAATGGAATAAGGAAGATACGAGTTTCCGCCGCGCCAGGGAACATATGCGCGGGGAGCGGCAAAAGCATTCCCTTGCGTCCCAGGTCTGTTCCGGGGATCTCCTTCAGGCGGAGAGGGCCATGGCCCGTCTGAAGAAGCGTATTCTCAAAGCGGTCCCCCCCGGAACAATGTACCTGGAGGCGTTGATGAACATATCCGGCTACGAATGGTCCACAGAGATCCCATCCGCCGGAATAACGTGCACCGCCGCGCCGACCTTCCTTTTTAATCCCAAATTCCTGGACCGGTACTGCATACTGGATACCGATTTGCAAATGCTGATCCTCCATGAACTGCACCATATCCTTTATGGGCACCACATACTTTGCGGCAACATGAGTCCCGCTAAAAACGTGGCTTTCGATGCGGTGATAAATGCCCGGCTGTGCAAAGCCTGGGAATCCCCCGTTCACGCGGACTTTTTCCGGAATACCTACAAGGACAAAGGTTTCCCGGAGGTCCTGCTTTGCCCGCCGTCCGGATGGCCCGGTCAACCCAATGAAGACGAACGGAAACAGGAAACCCTGAGACTGCTGCGGCAGCTGGGTATGAAGGCCACCACCAAAGTGGTCCGTCTGCGCCGCCGTTTGTATGAACCCGGCGGCGACATCAGCTATGAAGAGATCCTTGAAGTACTCCGGGAACTCGGGCTTACCCAAGTCCCCCTGCTGCTTGGCAACCACACTCTGCAGCCAATTACGGAGACGGATAAAAATCGTGTTGCCTATCCCTTTCTTATCAATACGGCGCGAGGGGTGCACGGGCTTCTCAAGGAAGCGGAACGCAAAAGCGGGCAAGACCGGCAGGCGGGGAGAGGCAGTGAACTTTTTAATATTCAAATTTCTTTATCCCAACCGCGCGGACCGTTTCTGAACGCCCTGCGCAACGTCCTCGTAAGGGCCGGGGTTTACCGGCAGCATCTGTCCACCCACTGTGTCCGAAAACAAACAACGAAGGATCGGGAAATGATGTCCGTGGTGCCCGACTGGCGCGACCGTACCTTGCCAGCACGCGCTGACCTGTTGGGCGCTTCTCCTGTGCTGTACCGCAGCAGCCGGCCCTGCCGCAGCGCGTCCTGGCAGCCTTCCGGCGCGGCCCATGTATACCTTGATGTAAGCGGATCGATGTCCGATGACCTGCCGTGGATTGCCGGCGCCCTGCGCCCGTTGGAAAGAAACGGCCTGTGCCGGATTTTTCTTTTCAGTACGACGGTGGTGCCGCTGCCCAAAGGACAACTCCGCAAAGGCCGTTTCGCCTCCACCGGCGGCACCGATATCCGCTGCGTACTGGAGCATTTGACTGAACTGCCCCCCGCAAAACGGCCCAGGCACGCGGTCGTGGTAACCGACGGGATCTTCCGGCTTCCCAGGTTTTTTGCGTGGCCCCGAGGCAATTTTAAGGGAATGAATGTGGCCCTTCATGGCGCCATCACCCATAACGGTTCGGAGTCTCCTTTTTCGTCCATGGCGGCATCCATCACAAGATTACCCGCCTATAAATAGGGACGGTGTCCGAGGGACACCAGGAAAGTGTCGGTAAAGGAAAGTTCACGGTACGACAACCAGTAAGAAAGGAACAGCCATGTCAGAAACACAACTTCGAAACGAGTACCTGGTGCAACGGGGGTTCTTGTACGCCAAAGCTCTTGAGGGGGTTCGCAAGGGCCTCGATCGAACCCGGGAAGTGCTGTTATGGCGAGGCTTCCTTGTAATGCAAATTGGTAACAAGCTGTTTCTTTCCGTGGGGAGTCCACGTGAAGACCTGATGATGCTTCGCCACTTCAATATGAACATCCGGGTGCTGCCGGGGCGGCATCCTTTCCCCGGGCATAGGCCAACGGCTGCCCTTTCGGATCAAGACATATCTTTTTCCAAGGATATCCTGACGGAAATTGAGCCCACGGAGGACGAGGAACTCTTGTATCGCCTCTTTGTGACGTCCCCCGTAACCATGGGCATGTGCGGCCCCGACGAGTTTTCCGGGTGGACGGAAAGGAATTGGGGAACGTTTAAACGGTTGCGTTTCGGACGCAAAGTTCCCGTTGAGGTTCTCGACCCGGGGGTTGCGCTGATAGTCAAAATCCTGCCCCTTCTGGGCCTGGATACGGTCTTGTCCTGCGAGGGCCACTCTCCGGGTGAAATCAAAGGATGGCGTTCGCGGTATTCCTTCAATGAACAATTTCGGAATGCGGAAAAATACAATGACACCGTGCCGACGGTGTCTCTTATGTCGAAATATCATCGTGAATGGGCCCGACAGGTGCTCCCCCTGTTTCTGGCGGAAGACGACCCCTTTATAAAACAATGGACGTTTGAAGAGCACTTTGGAAATTTGGGCTACAATTGGCGGATGGCCCCCGCAGGTTCTATTTACAACCTCGAGACCAAGTATGAAGCCCTGAAACAGGTTCAGCGGCTGGCGCGCCGTATTCTGGACAGTCACTGGGATACCCGGGGACACTATGATCCGGAGAACAGCCTTGCGCGCAGAATACGGGATTACAAAATGCGCTTAATGTCTCCCCGTGATTTGGAAGACCCCGATCTGGGTCACAAGATAGCGTCGCATTGCCGGTAACCCCTACATCCGCCCGTAAGAAACCGAGTCGTTGGCGTAAAGCCAATAAGGACAAGGAACGTAAAAGCGGCATCCTGCCGCTTTGCATCAAGACGGACATGCGGGCCGCAGTCACGATGGAAGCGGCAGGATGCCACTTCTACGCTCTTGCTATTCCTTACACGCGGATTTAGGTAATCTGTCCCGGCTGGTACAAAAAGGCATTCTTCCGTTATAGTGTGTGTATTTCCCAGTCCGGGATACAACAAGGAGCACAAGATACCGTGGATAACGAGCAACCATTAAAGACAGGTCTGGAGCTGAGAAACCCTATTCCGCTTCTCCTTCAGGATCTGGTGCCGCGTCCGGAGTTCTTCGCGCATCCCAGCCGGATTCATGGGCAGGCTCACGTCGCCCGCGTGATGATTCACACCTTTCTGTTGGCGGATGCGCTGAATCTTTCCGGACGTGCCGTGAAAGCGTGGGCGGCCGTCTACATCCATGATATTGGCCGAATACATGACGGCCTCTGCCAGGAACACGGACGGTATGCCCTGGACCGGCTTACCCGCCTCCCGCAGGTTGGGGATATATTGGCAAGAGGGGGCGTGGCCGCTGAAGATTGGGAAAGCATCACAGCCGCTGTGACATACCACTGCATGGATGATATTCCCGCAACCCATCCCCATTGGGAAATGACGGCCCTCCTTAAAGATGCGGATGGCCTCGACCGGGTCAGGCTGGGTGATTTGGACCCTTGCTTCCTGCGGTTTGAACCCTCCCGCGCCCTGGTTCCTTTCGCGTATGCGCTTTACGAAGAAACCCAAGGGAACATCGCTCCCGGCCCCGATTACTTTGAGGTGCTATGGCCCATCGCCCAGCGGCTGATCGGAAGGCTGTCACTTCTTTGACACATAAACAGATACTGCGTAATGAGCGCGGGAAATACTTGAGCTGTCCGTGCTGGCATTAGCGTATAGTAACCTCAGGGCGCGAGCACCCAGCATATTGGAGGGGTTTCCCCCGGGTCATAAGCGTATTGCTCGCCGTTCTGCCAGAGATAAGCGGCACGGATGGCGTATGCCATGGGATTGCCGCCTTGCTGCCATCCCGTCAGGTAACCTATCGCCTCGCCCATGACCACGCGAAAATCCCTGTTCATGTCCGCAGGGTGGGGAAGCGAGGGAACGTTGTCGCGAAGGCAGGGATAGCCACCGTTTAAATTACCATCAACGTCCTCTGCCCAAACCGTCGCGAAATTCCATCCTTCATACGTGCCTGCCGCATACGGATAGGTCATCTCGGCCGTAGTGCGTCCCGCGCCGCCGTTGCTGGTTGTCTGCCCGGAGACGCCCATGTCCCAGTAACAGGAAGAAACGGTGCCGTTATAGTTGTATCCCGCAAAGCCGCCGACATACTCGCTGCCCGAAACCGCACCCGCGGCGTAACAGAACGTACAGGTACCACTGTCAATGCGTCCCACAAGACCACCGATATCCCCATTTCCTGCAACCGAGCAGGTGGCGTAACACAACGTTACCGTTCCCGATTTATTCTGTCCCACCAGGCCGCCGACAAACCAATCACCGACAACGGCGCCTGTAGCGTAACACAACGTGACTGTACCGCCATCAATGCATCCCGCGAGCCCGCCGACAAAACTGTCGCCTGTAACCGACACCGCTTCCACGCCCAGGCCGCGGATTTCACCACCTGTGCCCAGGCAACCAAACAGGCCGATACTATTTAACGCGGGAACGTTGATGAGCACATTGCGCATGGCATGACCATCTCCGTTAAAAAATCCCGTAAAAGGCAGGGAGGAAGTGCCTATCGGTTTCACATCGGTCCCGTCAAAATCAAGGTCGTTCATCAAGATAAATTGTTTGTCCCAGTCGCCTGATTCATCAGCCAATGTAACCCAGTCCGGTACCGTTCCAATTTGATAGGGATCCCCCACAGTGCCACTACCGCCGCTATAGGCAGCGTATGCTCCTGCCGACAGCAGACTAACTACCATACCTAACATAACCATTCCCACATCGATTTTCATTTTGAATCTTCCCGTTTTTTTCAAGAAGCATATTTATACCTTATTTTATATCGTGCTTCATCCTTGTCCAAATTAGATTTTCTTGGACAGGCTCGTTCCATGCGTTGACACCTATTTCCATGTGGTAAGCACCGG
>JAKLHG010000016.1 GCA_022710255.1 Candidatus Hydrogenedentota bacterium | reverse complement strand
AAGCCATCGTGTTCGCCCGCAGACGCGGCATCAATCTCCTCCGTGAACTCGGGCCCGACTACGTCGATTTGTGGACCAGCCGGATGGTCAGGAAATTGAAACAGACGCGACAGGCCCGGAGATAAAGCAGGGCGCGTGCGGCGCGGGACGGTTCCCGCGCCGCTTTTTTTTTTAGGGAAGCCAGTGCCTTTGGTACACTATAAGGTAATCCTGTGAGAAGGACCAACTGAAAGGGATACCCATGAAACGCTTTTTGTTCCTGTCAATCGCGCTGGCGCTGACGGCCGGAGCGTACGCCGACGAAGCGAAAACGGTAGGACGGATCGAACTGTTCAACGGGAAAAACCTGGACGGGTGGAAGACCTTCCTGCCCGATGAGAAGGCGGACCCGGAAGAAACCTGGAGCGTGAAGGACGGCGTCATTCACTGCAGCGGCGATCCCGTCGGCTACCTGCGCACGACACGGGGGCATGAAAATTACACGCTCTACTTCGAATGGCGATTCCCCGGGAAAGGCGGCAACAGCGGCGTACTCCTGCACGGCAGTGAACCGGACCAGGTGTGGCCCAAGTCCATAGAAGGGCAATTGGAATCGGGCAACGCGGCTGACCTCTGGGTTATCGGCGGCGCCGATTTTGCGGAACACACGAATCCGGACGATCGCCGCGTGCCCAGGCGGGAAGCCTCGAATGAGAAACCGCTGGGAGAGTGGAACGCATGCAAGGTAGTCTGCGACGGCGACACGATTGAACTGTACGTCAACGGGCTGCTCCAGAACAGGGCGACCGAGTGCACCGAAACCAAAGGCTTTATCGGGTTCCAGAGCGAGGGCGCGCCCATTGAATTCCGCAACCTTTATCTCGAACCCATCCGGAAGTAATGCGCTGTCCCCATGGAAAAACTCCTCCAGTGGTACACCCGCTACTTCATGATATGGGTAGTGATCATGGGAGCGCTGGCCTACCTCATGCCGGCGCCTTTTTGCATGTTGCGCCCCGGCATGAACGGCTTCTTCGCGCTGACCATGTTCGGTATCGGCGCCGCGCTCAACCCCGAAGACTTCACGCGCATTCTACGTTCGCCATGGCCGGTGGCCGTGGGCACGGCTGCCCAGTTTATCCTGATGCCGATGGGCGCGTATCTGGTGGGTAATTTGCTGGGCCTGCCGGACGTGCTGGTGGTTGGACTGGTGCTGACGGGCGCAGCGCCGGGCGCCATGGCCAGCAATGTGATGAGTTACATTGCCAAGGCGGACGCGGCGTATTCGGTGTCTCTGACAACGGTCAGCACGCTGCTCTGTCCGGTGTTGACGCCGGGCCTGACGCTATTGCTTGCGGGGGCGCGCATGGATGTTTCCTTTTACGACATGTTTGCAAGCGTCGCCCAGACGGTGGTGGCGCCGCTGCTGCTCGGTCTGTTAGTCAAGTACCGTTACGGAGAGCGCATAAAAGGTATTCTCCCGGTCTTCCCCGCTATTTCCGCCACGTTCATTGTTTTCATTTGCAGCATGGTAATCGCCCTGAACCGCGCGCATCTCGCCGCTGTGACCGGGATGGTGTTCGCCGCCTGCCTGCTGCTGAACCTGTACGGCATGGCGGCGGGGTACGGTGTGGGCGCGCTGTTCCGCATGAACATTCGCCGGCGGCGCACGCTCAGCATCGAAATCGGCATGCAGAACGCAGGACTGGGTGTGGTGCTTGCCCTGGAACATCTCGACCAGCGCGCGGCCATTCCGGCGGCGCTGTTCGTGTTCATCTGCATCCTTACAGCCAGCCTCGCCTCGGCCTGGTGGCAGCGCAGGCCGGGCGATACCGCCACCGCTGTTTGAACCTGCCCCGGGGATTTACTGCCGTTCCAGGACTTCTTCCACAAGGAGCGGGTCGGGCGCTGCTTCCGGCGCAAAATCACGACCCAGGGTGTATTCCGATATGTCGATGAAAGGCGACCCTTTTTCAGCGGACTCATAACCCGCCATCAGTACGGCGAGCGTGTCCCAGGCAAGCATGGCGCCCGATTGGGGATACCGGTCCTGTTCCAGCGCGCAGCGCACGGCATCCTCCAGTTCGTTCACATACCCATGGGCGTGAAACGGGCGGGGAACCGGAAAGGAAGTCCCCTGGGCGGTGGGCAGTTTCTCGCGCATCAGTAGACCGCCCGCCAGTTCCGCGTCCGGCAAAAACAGTTCATTGCCGTTGTTGGGGTTGATGCGCATGTCATACTGGCCGAAATCAGCAATCACGGAAAAGGTGTTGCGAATGCCGCCGATGCTGAGATCATGCCCGGTCAGTTCGGCCACGGTGTTGTCTTCAAACACCACGGTCAGCCGCGCGTAATCGTCGACCTGCCGCATGACCCGGAAATACTCGCCCGAGGCGTGGGGCTGGTGTTTCAGCACCTGCATCGCGACGGCGGACACTTTGACCGGACGGACGGGCGCGCCTTCGCGCAGCATGCCTTCCACCTGTTTGAGGTACAGGGCAGGACCCAGCGGGTGGCACACCTTGTTGAACAGGGCCCCGCCGCCGGATTTTTCCGGCGTGTCGTAGGCCGGCGCGTGAGAGCCCTGGTGCGCGCAGACCCCCTGCTGCAACAAGACCTTCCCTTTGTCGCGGGGTTCCGCCTCGCGCATCAGCATCGTGAGCGCCCGGACTCCGTCCACGTAAACGAAGTTCTCTGCATAAAGCAGTTTGGAACCGTGCGCTTCGACGGCTTCGAGCACTTCATGCAACACATCCATACTTTCGGCCTTGCGTGTTTCCGCGTCGGCTTCGCGGCCTTCGAGATAGCCGGGCCAGATGAGCGGAGGCTTCTCCAGCACGATCACCGGCACCCCGGCCCCGGCGGCCTCCATGGCATACTGGGCGTGGGCATGGTTGGCGCAGGAGATGCAGTCGATATGCGGCTGGACCGCCTCGAGCATATCGCTGTGGCGCTCAAAGGCTTCGCCGACTCCGTGGCGCCCGGCGAACTGCCGGGCATTGCCGAGATGGCCGGAAGTCACGCCGGCCAGTTCGATGGATACCCGGTTCTTGTGGGGAATCATTTGAAATGCGCGGGCGGTAAAATCGCCGGCAAATCCGGTGCCGCTGATGGCAACGCGCAAGGTTTGATGGGGTGTGTCGGGAGTCATGTCGTTCTTCCTTTATCCGTTAAAGACCAGCAACGGTTTCCGGTTCAGGCCGCCCGTTTCCCCGAAGCGGGGATACAGCACAAACTCAGCGGGGCGGCCCGGGCGCGGCGGCCACGGGGGCATCCGCACGCCCATGAGACGGGCCGGCGTCCAAGACGCCGCGCCAAAGGCCCGGGCGAGGGTCATCTCCGTAACGCGGGCCATATTCCGCACCGCTTCGGGCAGCGTCAGACTGCTGCCCGCCAGCAGGTCGGTGCCGGCAAGACAAACCCGCCCGCTTCGTTTCATTTCCACCTCGGCGCCGAACATGGTGTACCGCCCGGGTTTCATGCCGGTCAGCGACACGCTGTCCGAGACCAGGACGATGCGCCGGACGCCCTTGGCGCGCACCATCACCTGCAACATCTCCGGCGGCACATGTTCCAGATCGGCAATCACCGAGGCGTATAACCGATCGTCCGCCAGCTGGGGCCACAGCGGATTCTGATGACGATGAATTTTAGAAGCCAGGCCGTTGCCCAGGTGGGTACACAGGCGCGCGCCCGCATCCGCTGCCGCGCGGATATGCCCCGCATCGGCTGCATGATGGCCCAGGGCGACCAGGACTCCCCTCGCGGCTAGCGCGCGGATGAAAGGCACCGCGCCCGGCAATTCCGGCGCAAGCGTCACATAGCGGATATGGCCACCTGCGGCACGCTGGAACCGGTTGAATAATTTCAGGTCGGGCGGACACACATGCGCGGCCGGATGAGCGCCCCGGGGGCCGTCCTTCGAGGAGATATGAGGGCCTTCCAGATGAATCCCGGGAATATGCCGGGCAAGCAGCGCATCCTGCAAGGCCCCGCCCAGAATATGGCATTTATGTTCCAGCGCTTCCGCGCTGTCTGTCACCAGCGTCGGCATCCAACGCATCACTCCGCAGGCATTCAAACGGGCATTAAGGGTATGCAGCGACTCCGGAGAAAACGCCTCGGACTGCACATCCAGGCCCCAGGCGCCATTCACCTGGATATCAAACAAACCGGGTACCAGCAGGGAGGACGCACCCCCCAAGTCCGGCGTCCGGTTACCCGCGCGCAGGACGGCATGCAGGCGGCCGTCACGAATATCCAAGTCCACCGCTTCCGCAGCGCCCGGAAAACAACCACGTATTAACAAGGAACGAGCCATCATATCCATATCCTTCATCCATTGCCTGTAATCATAAAGCATCCACCTTCAAGAACGCCAATTCTACCGACATAAAAACCGGGGCCGTGCCCTCGGAGATTTAAGCGCGGGGTTTCATCCGGAACTTCACCTAAAAGACAAAGGGACGTTCGGCGCACCCATAAGCAGGAACCTAAATCCGCACGTAAGGAACGGCGAAGATCATAGAAGCGGCATCCTGCCGCTTCTATTGTGACTGCGGCCCGTATGTCCGTCTTGATGCAAAGCGGCAGGATGCCGCTTCTACATTCCTTGTCCTTATTGGCTTTACGTCAACAACTCGGTTTCTTACGTGCGGATTTGGGAGGAATACCCGGGAACGCCGTTCCCCAGCATTGTTAAACTCATTATTAACTGTCAGCGAAATGCCTTTAAGCGTGTAATTTTCATTGTTTATAAGAGAGCATAAGGCCTATGTGGTTACCATAGGTTATCGGGCTACGGGTACTACCTGAACCAGCAACCGTCGGTAGCGCCGGTGGATTAACGTTGATTTAGACTACTTTCATAATCCCAATAAAAATACTTTTACAAACTTTGTTTTTATGTGGTATCATTTATACGTGAGCAGGTATTTCCTAAGCGGAATGAAATATTAATGTTATTTATTCTCTGAAAATTGAAAGGCATCGGAGAAAGGAGAAGAGGCATGTTAAGCACTATTAAAAAACAAGTCCCCCGTCTTGGCGAAAACATTAAAACTGAGTTTAATTCTTTGCGTAAACGCGAAACCTCCTTGGCGGGGTTCGGGAAGGCGTGTTCAGGGCACTTGGTCACCTTGTGGCGTGAAATCACCAAACCACCGGCGACACAGGAGCGCAAGCAGGCCATTCAATACTTGCAAGTGGGGATAAAACTGTATAATAGGAAACGCTTTTTGGACGCCCTCCACGCCTTTAAACGGGCTCTTGATATCGATCCCAAGTACAGCCGGGCACATCTGTACTATGGTAATGCGCAGTATAAACTCAACAACCCTACGGAAGCCATTGCCTCTTGGGAATTCGCGGTACGTGTCGATCCGGAATCTGAGACGGCACGCAAGGCACAGGATAGACTGGACGCCCTCAACACCAAAAATAAGCGCGCCTTGCATGAAATCAAGGAACATCTGAAAAACGCCTGAACCCATCCGGGGTTTGTATTTGGACCCCTTTTTTTTTGCCGTCCCGCGTTGCGGTGCGGCTTTTTTTTCTGTTGCAAAATCGCATCCCTTCTGTTATTCTGATTGGCGTGAATATGGCCTGATTTAATCCGTAGATGCTGCGCGTGCTGACAGTAGCAGTGTAATTTCTCTTCAACGGATGGAGGGGCGTCTTAAATGGATAAGAGGTCAACGGAAGGACTGTCACGACGGGAATTCGCCTAAACATCGGCTTTAGCGACGGGACTCGCCCTTTTCCCGAAAAAAAGGCTTAATCCGAGACCTTCCACCAAATGTTTTTGCCTGCCCAAACCGCCGAATAACCCTGTACAGCACCGGGCGACCGTGGCCGCCGTACGGGGCACCGACCTCGCCACAATGGCGCGGGACGCTTTGGACGCCTTCGGCGGCGCGGGTGCCATCGTGCATGAAGGAGAAACCGTATTCATCAAGCCCAATTTCGGCGCCTTCGGCATGGTCAAGTACAATCCTGTGGAACGGGGTGACTGCACCAAGCCGGAAATCGTGATCGCCGTGGCCGAGGAATGCCTGAAAGCAGGGGCGAAAGAGGTCATAATCGGTGACGCAGGTCAGTCTAAACGCTATGACTGGGGACAGGTTTATACCCTGGACGGAACGACCACCATGGCCGCCGAAGCGGCGCGGCTCGCTTCGCAATATTCGGGCAAGATAACCTTGGCCTGTCTGAACGCCGACTCGCCCGGCTGGACCCCGGTGCACTCCTACACGCGCCTGGAAAAGATTTACATTTCAAGCCTGATCGCGCAGGCGGACCGGGTGATTTCACTGCCGGTGCTGAAAAGCCATCGCTGGACCCATATCACGGGCGCCATGAAGAACTTTGTGGGCGCCACCTCCACGGCGCGGTACGGACTCGGTATTCAATGGCGGTTCCGCCTGCACAATGCGGGCATCGAACAATCTTTCCTGGACATTGTCCGGGAGGTTAAACCGGATTTCACGATCCTGGACTGTTCGGTCTGCTGCGAAGGAAACGGCCCGCATGTCTGCCCGGGGTACTGGGGAGAAACGGTAGATATGCGCGACCGGCTCGGCAGTTGGCTACTCCTGTCCGGCGCCGACCTTGCCGCCGTCGATGCGACAGCGGCAAGGGTCATCAGCCATGATGTATCCACGATAACCCACCTGCAGATGGCATACAACCAGGGGATCGGTCAGATACAGGAGCCCCAGATTGACCTGCTGGGTGCGTCTCTGGCTGAACTGCAGGTACCCTGGAAAAAGGCGGACATCACCACGGGCTTTCTGGAGGTGTTGTGGCCGGGCCTGAACCTGCTGCTGGGCTGTTGAGCACATCGTATCTTTCCGCCGGTTTTCATTTTGGAGAAGCGGGTGGTGTATAGTAGAGGCATCCCCAATGAACCGGAGTATACGGCCCATGCAGGTACAGGAAAGAACCCCGATCAACATCATCACGGCGTGGATGGTACACGCGTTTACGGCGTCAGGCGCCCTGTTCGGCCTGCTGGCCATGCAGGCGGCCTGCGAAAAGCGCTTCGTGGCGGCATGTGCGTGGATGATGGTAACTTCAGGCATAGACGGCGTGGACGGTGCGCTGGCCCGCTGGCGCCGGGTCAAGTATTTTATCCCCCATTTCGACGGCGCCCTGCTGGACAACATGGTGGATTACTTTACCTTCGTCCTGGTGCCCGCCTTTTTCCTGCTGTATGCGGACCTGCTGGCGCCTTCGTGGCGGCTGCCGCTGGCGGGTATCCTCCTTTTCGCCTCGGCATACCAGTTCAGCCGTGATGACGCCAAGACGGCGGATCACACATTTACCGGTTTCCCGTCCTACTGGAACGTGGCCGTTTTCTACCTCTTTCTGATGGACTGGGGCTACGCGGCAAACGCGGTGATCCTGCTGATTTGCGCCGCCGGGGTATTCGTCCGCATCCGGTACCTGTATCCAAGCCGGACGCGTTTTCTGCGGCCGATAAACATCGGGCTCGGCATGGCCTGGGCGGGACTGTGCATTGCAGCGCTGGCGCGTTACCCCGAGGGGCACCAGCCGCTGTTGTACGCGTCCTTTTTCTACCTTGTCTATTACCTGGCGGTCAGCCTGTGGCTTACTACACGCAAACAACCTGCGTTGTCCGGCCGCCCGGATGAAACGCCATCACCTTGAAGAAGACTCGCCGTCATGCCAGGAAGAAAGAGACTCATGCAATCAACGCCCCTTGAAGAATACAAAATCTGCCTTTTCGGCAGTGAGGCGGACAAACTGGTTCCCATCATCCAGAGCCATAAGAATCTGGCCCTGACGCGCGCAGACCCGGACCTCGTGGTCTGCTACGGCGGTGACGGCACGCTGATCGCGGCGGAGCTGCGCTGGCCGGGCGTTCCCAAAGTGCCCATCCTCAACAGCCGCCTGGGGCACCGCTGCATCCCGAGACCGCCCCGAAAAGTGATCGCGGCCGTGGCGCGGGGGGAAATGATCTGGACCCGATACACCAAGCTGGAATGCGAAGTGTTTGCCTCAAAACACCGCCGGGAACCGGATTTCGTGCTGACGTGCCTCAATGAAGTCAATGTGCATATGGGCCGTATCAACAGCGCCGTCCGCTTCAAGCTTTGGATACACAGCATCCCCTTTGAAAACGGCGTAGAGATGATAAGCGACGGATTTGTGGCGTGTACCGCCTTCGGCAGCAACGCCTATTTCAAGGCCATCACCAAGGGCATCTTTACGCGGGGTATCGGCCTCGCCTTCAAGGCCACCACCCACCCCATCAATCATCTTATCCTGCCCGAAGAAGATGATGTCCGCTTCCAAATTACGCGGGGACCCGTCACGCTGGCCTTTGACAATTCGCCGGATTATTTCAGCCTGGACGCAGGCGACACCCTGACGGTACGCAAACATCCCCAGAGCGCGACCATCCTCACCTGTGAACCGGTAATCGCACTGGATGAACCCTTTTAGTCTTACCCAATCTCCGGAGAAACCAAGATGACCGAAGCCTATCACCGCCCGACCTGGGACGAATACTTCATGGAGGTGGCCAATGCCATCGCGAAACGGGCCACCTGCAGCCGTGGCCGCAGCGGCTGTGTCATCGCCCGGAACCGCACCCTGCTGGTGACCGGGTACGTGGGCTCGCCGAAGGGGTTTCCCCACTGCGACGAGGTGGGCCACCAGATGAAGAAAATGCTCCATGAAGACGGGTCCATCACCGAGCACTGCGTGCGCACGGTGCACGCGGAGCAGAACGCCATCGCCCAGGCCGCGCGCCTGGGCGTGAGTATCGACGGGAGCACCCTCTACTGCCGGATGACCCCCTGCCGGGTATGCGCGATGCTGATCATCAATTGCGGCATCATTCGCGTGGTATGCGAACGCCGCTACCACGACGGCGCGGAACCGGAGGAAATGTTCCGCCAGGCGGGCGTTCACCTGGAGTATATTCACAACGAAACGCAAGTGTATGAATGACCCCCAACTCTGCACGTAAGAAACCGAGTTGTTCGCGTAAAGCCAATAAGGACAAGGAACGATAAAAGCGGCCTCCTGTCGCTTTGCATCAAGACGGAAATGCGGGCCGCAGTCACGATGGAAGCGGCAGGATGCCGCTTCTACGATCTCGCCATTCCTTACGTGCGGATTTAGGGCATGTCAACACGCTGCACGGGACCGTCTGACACGAGAAAGCACATAAAGGAAGCAAAGGACTACAAGGAAAATCTTTTTTTGGGGACCGCAATTCCTGAGGTTCTTTCTGTCCTTTCGGTCCTTGAGGTCCTTTGCGGCCTTTTTCTAAAAGCGGCTTTACCCTTTTTTTTCCACAGTGCTTGTGTTCAATCGACGATAAATGGCCTTGTTCCTCTTATAGAGTTCCACGAATTCTCGGAACTGGCAGTCATAGACGTCCCGTAGTTCGGGGCGGGGGGGATACTGCGCCTTATACCGGACAATCCGTGGGATGTCTTCGAGCCGGACCAGGCCAAGTCCCATGAAAGCGATAAAGGCCGCGCCGAGCACATTCACCTGGATGGGGTCGGCCATCTGGCGTATGGGACGTTGCAGGATGTCCGCGAAAATCTGGCACCAGACGTCTGAATTGGCGCCGCCGCCGACCAGGGTAATCTGGTCCAGGCGCCGTTTCAGGAAGCGCTCCACGGGCGCGAGGAGCCACCGGTTGTTGAAAGCGACGCCCTCGAATACAGCGCGGATAATGTCCTCCCGGGAATTGTCCA
Organism: Candidatus Hydrogenedentota bacterium; assembly: GCA_022710255.1. Lineage (GTDB taxonomy): Bacteria > Hydrogenedentota > Hydrogenedentia > Hydrogenedentales > CAITNO01 > JAAYBJ01. The sequence continues at coordinate 7,807 of JAKLHG010000016.1, read as the reverse complement.
GGGAGAGATTGTGGATACCGGCCCTGATATGATGGTCTTCGACGGGGGAACGTTCACCGTAACTCCAGGGCGTAAAAATCACCCCGTTGCTGCCGGGGGGCGTCTTTGCCGCGATGCGGTCCATAATCGCATAGACATCGGGAACCTGTTCCTCTGCGAGGAGTTCGTCCTTGTGATACAGAATCTTGTCGCGCAGGAAGGCGAGGTTGCCGCCGGCCGTTGCCTGCAGCGCTATCATGAGGTAGCGCCCCGGAACGGCGCAGGGCACCGACGCGATGGACGTGGAGATATCGGTCTTCTTGAAAGGGACATGGGCGGCCATCCAGGAGGAGGTGCCCAGGTACAGATGGACTTCGCCATCGCTCACGGCGCCGGATCCTACCGCAGCGGCGGAAACGTCCCCGGCGCCCGTAACCACCGGGATATCGTACGGCAGCCCAAGTTGGTCGGCCACCTCCCTGCGGAGCATTCCGATGACGTCAGTGCTGGGCCTGATTTCCGGGAACTTGTCCCACGCGATACCGCTCGCGCGCACGAGGGCATCATGATACGTAATTCGGTCTGGGTCGCGATTATCGGTTACCCAGGACGTAAGGATGGAATCGAAACATGCCACACCCCGCCCGGTAAGGCGCAGGTTCATGTAATCCAGCACGTTCAGAAACTTGGCCGTTTCGGCATACACCTCCGGATATTCATATTTAATCAGGAGCATGTGCGCTGCGGGATCTTTCCCGGTAAGGGAGGGCGCGCCGCCGGTCAGGCGTATCCACCGGGCTAGTTTAAAAGCATCATAACCCGCGGCATTGATTATGCCCCGGGTAATTTTTTTGAGATGTTCGGCGCCCCGGGTGTCCATCCACAACACGCAGGGACGCAAGGCCTGCCCGTCGCGGTCCACGGCAACCGTACCTTCCCCCTGGGTGCTGCAACATATGGCCGAGATCGTTTCGGCCTTGACGCCGCCCTGTTGAAGCAGCGCGCCCGCCGTTTTTAAGAACGCCGACCACCAGTCCCCAGGGTCCTGTTCCGCGCCGCCCTTGGCGAACAGGCGCGTGGCTACCGGTTCAAACTCCCACCCCGCCACCTCGCCATGGATCGACACCAGCGCCGTCTTGCAGCCGGAGGTGCCCAAGTCGACAGCCAGCACATATTTGTCGCCCGTATGCATGAATACTTCCCGCCTGCGCAAGGTTACGCCTATTTCTTCTTCCACTGCCGGGAATATTTCCGGAGAAAGAATTGGTGCATGAGCGCGGCCTCGAATCGGTTGATGCCCTTGGCGCCGCCCAGAAATTCGGCTTCGATGTACGCCTTGCAACCTTTTTCCAGCACCTGGCAGCACAGGAAGGCCTCCTCCAGGTCGCGGCCCAGACAGATAGCGCCATGGTTGGCCATCAACGCCGCCATGCGCCCGCGTAACGCGCGCATGGTCTTACGCACAATTTTATCTGTGCCGGACAACGCATAATCGGCCACGCGCACGCTTGGCCCAATAAGCTGGGCGACATCGTCCAATATGGGGGGCAACTCCTTGCGCGCCGCAGCCAGCGTCGAGGTGTACGGGGAATGAACGTGGATAACAGCGTTGACTTCTTTCCGCTGACGGTACACCTCGAGGTGCAGGCCCTTTTCACTGGAAGGTTTGGCGCCCTCGAATGCGCCGGTTGCAATATCTATGATCGGCATATCCGCTTCGGTCAGAAGATCGTAATTGGCGCCGCTCGGGGTGATGACCACCTGGCCGCCCACGCGCACGCTTACATTGCCCCAGGTGCCGACCACCAGCCCCGTCTCAAGGAGCCGCACCCCCATGTCGCGAACCGCTTTTCTCGTCTGCTCAATATCGTTCATATGTTTGTTCCTTCCGTTACCGGCCATTCAGCCTGGCTCAGTACCCGTTCGAAGCGGACCAGAGCGTCGTCAATCACTTCGTCCGTGTCCGCCATGCTTGTGTAGAGACGGCTTCCGGCCAGCGTGATGATACCTTCCGCCGCATAGGCCGCCCCGTATTCTTCCATGGCATGTTTGCGCTCCTTGATTTCCTTTAAAACTTTTAATATGCGCAGATATTCAAGTTTGATGAACATGGCGCCCACCGTCTGAAGATGGCAGATGGAACCCTGATTATAGGCGACAAAGGGCAGGTTATGTCGGCGAATGATATCGTTCAAACCCTTGGTGAGGCGGTCCCCCGCCAATCCCGCCTTACGGCTTGCGTCCGTCCGTTCCATTTCCTGAATCGCGAAGTAGCCGGCCGCCGCGCTGAGTGGATTCGCGGCCAGGGTGCCGCCCACATAGGCGCGCTTCTTGCCGCTTTCCAGGCCTGCGGCCATACGCTGGATTAGGTCGCGCCGTCCGCCCACGCCGCCAGCCGAGGGGTAACCGCCCGCAACCACCTTTCCAAATATGGTCAGGTCCGGCCGCACACCGTAGTACCCCTGCGCGCCGCCCATGCCGATACGGAAACCGGTGACCACCTCGTCGAAAATCAACACGGCCTTATACTGGTCACACAGGCGGCGCACTTCCGTGTTGTAGTCCCTGTCCACAGGCCGGGTGCCGCTTTCCGGGCCCACGGGTTCCACGATGACCGCGGCGGTGCCGCCCCGCAACCGGTTCAGGAACAGCCTCTTTTCCAACGAAGCCAAGTCGTTCGGCGCGGCCTCGGTGGTGTATTTAACGCAGGCCCGGGGAATGCCGTGGGCCTCGAACCTGCCGCTCCGGGGAATCTTCAGGCTGTAAATCATCTGGTCCGACCAACCGTGATAAGCGCCGCCCATCTTGATGATGTATTTCTTGCCGGTTGCCAGGCGCGCCACGCGAATCGCCGCCATCACGCTCTCGGTGCCGCTGCCCAGCATGCGGAACATTTCCACGGCCGGCATGTGACGAGCAATTTCCTTGGCGATTTTCAGTTCAAACTCATGAAACAGCCCCGTCACCGGCCCACACCGGCGCAACAGGTCGATCACCTGTTCCAGCACGGCAGGCGGATTGGACCCCAGCACGGTCGGGCCGCCCGCCTGGAGGAAGTCAATATACCGGTTGCCGTCAAGATCATACAGGTACGGGCCTTCGGCGCGGTCTATCACCAGCGGGAAGGGATAATTAAACGACAGATTGTGCTGCACCCCACCGGGAATAAATTGTTTGGCCTCGGTAAGCATCGTCTTGGACCTGGCGCACCGGGTATCCAGATGTTCAAGCCAGGATTCCATCGCATCCCGCCGGAGCCTGACGGTCGGCAAGGCCAGCAACGTGTCCAGCTTTCGATAAATTTCCGGGGTATCCGGGTATTCCGTTATGGCGAATGACATGGTACTCCTCCCGCGCCTGGGTGAAATAATTAAGCAGAATGCATCGTGCCGCCTATTTTGATACATTTGAACGGGCGGTAACAACTTCGGCTGCTTTCAGGCCAATGACTTCCCGCAATAAACATCAGCACACTTGCCATACTCAGTAGAGTCCGGTAGTTTTCTGCTTCAAAATTGGCACCCATTTTCGTGGTTTTCGAGCGAGCCATGGGCTCATGGCAACTTCTTTGAAAATTTCCGAAGCAAAGGAAAGAAAGTCGCTTTATGAGAACCTTTGTGCCTTCTGTGCCTTTTGTGGCAATCCTTCAAAACTAATAGTTGCCACAAGAGGCACAAAAGCCACACAAAAACGTTTTAGGTTTTAACTTCATACTTTTGTGGTTTCAGGGTGAGCCATGAACTCATGGCTCACCCTGAAACCACAAAATTGGGGACCAATTTTCGAAGCAGATGGTAGATGTGTTCAATAATGCTATTATTGAGGCTGGTGAAATAACTGACAGGAAAGGAATGTACATGTCCCCATTTTCAGAAAAACGCAGCCTGAGTGTTATCCCGATTGTTTCTTTGGCCGTTTTCATGCTGTGCGCTTACGTGTCCGCCGCGGAGGATGCTGCATCCGCCCGGTGGAGTGCGGAGAGGGCCAACGCATGGTATGCCAATCAGGACTGGCGCGCCGGGGCGAATTTCGTGCCCAGCACCGCCTCGAACCAGTTCGAAATGTGGCAGGCGGAAACGTGGGACCCGGAAACCATTGACCGGGAACTGGGCTGGGCGGCGGCCATCGGTTTCAACACCATGCGGGTTTACCTGCACGACATGCTCTGGACGGCCGACGCGGCGGGCCTGGAAAAACGGATGGACGAATACCTGGCCCTCGCCGACAAACACGGCATCAAAACCATATTCGTCCCCTTCGACTGTGTCTGGGATCCGTATCCCAAGCCGGGCCCGCAGGAAGAGCCGGTTCCCCACGTGCACAACTCACGGTGGGTCCAAAGTCCCCACGTGGACGTGCAGAAGGACCCCGCCCGGTATGAGGAACTTCTCAAACCTTACCTGACCGGTATCCTGACGCGCTTCAAGGACGATCCCCGCATCCTGGCCTGGGACTTGTTGAACGAACCGGGTAACGCGGTGCCCCAATATGAGGACCACTGGGACAACAAAGAACGGGAGGATACCCATCTCATCCTGCTCAACCGGTTGTTTGACTGGGCGCGCGAGGTGAATCCGTCCCAACCTCTGACGGCCGGAATCTGGATTGACGTGGGTGAGCGCACCGACCCGTTGGATCCCCTGGATAAGGTGATGCTGGAACGGTCCGACATCATCACCTTCCATACCTACAGTCCCCTTCCCAAAGCAAAAATCGCCGTGGAATGGCTGAAACACTTTGGGCGGCCTGTTATCTGTACGGAATACATGTCGCGCGGTTCCGGCAGCACCTTCGAGACCGTCATGCCCTACTTCAAAGAACAAAACGTAGGCGCCATCAATTGGGGTCTGGTCAATGGGAGGTCCCAGACGATTTATCCCTGGGATTCCTGGAACAAGCAATACACGGCGGAACCCGACCCGTGGTTCCACGATGTGTTCCGCAAAGACGGCACCCCTTACCGGGACACCGAAGCCGCGTTAATCCGGGAACTGACCGGGAAAGGGCGGTAGACGTTTATTTTTCGGGCCAAAAGCCAAGGCACTATAGGTCCCATAGGTCCTATACGACCTATAGCATGGGACTGCCGGAAAATGTCCTTGTTGTTCATTTCGCTTGCCACAATGCTTTTCCCGGGTGCGCCGGACCCGGCACATCGATTTCCACCTTATTGCCCCGTTGACAATCCACCAGAAAAAGGCTATACTATAGTCTATACTTCAAGGAAACCATTCTTATGGACACAGCCAGGATATTTAAAAATGGAAGCAGTCAGGCGGTACGCCTGCCCAAGGCCTGCCAATTCAACACGGATGCCGTACTCGCCCATAAGATAGGCGACGTGGTACTTTTATTTTCACCAGAAAGCGCCTGGGAGGGTCTTGCAAAAAGCCTCGAATACTTTACGGACGATTACATGCCAAATCGTGAACAACCGCGAACACATCAACAGCGGGACGCCCTGTAATGCGTTACATGCTCGATACTAATATTTGTATTGAACTTATTCGGGGCCGGGGAGAACGCGTACTAAAAAAAATCAAGGCATTACAGGTAAGTGACATCGGCTTGTCCGTGATTACCTATGCCGAACTGGAACATGGCGTATGGAAAAGTACCAGGCCCGAACAAAACAGGATCGCTCTGAATCTTTTTTGCGCCCCTCTGGAAATCGCGCCCTTTGAATCCGATGCCGCAGCGGTCTATGGCCGCCTGCGGGCGCAACTTGAAGGAGCGGGAAAAGTCATCGGCCCGATGGACCTGCTCATTGCCGCCCATGCCCTTGCCCTGAACTGCGTACTCATAACCAATAACGAACGTGAATTCCGCCGTGTCGAAGGTCTCTGCGTGGAAAACTGGCTGTAGCAGAAAAGGGGGAATACGAGGTCCACTTGTTCAAAAATACAATTTAAGAACAAGGGAACACTATCCACCTCATTCCTCAGCGCTCATCCTGCTCACAGTGCGCCGCGTCAATAAACGCATCGTCATACTTCACAGTATCCGGGGCGGGCTCCAATTCAGGTGCAGCATCCTTTGCCGCCTGATTCACGGAGTACGCGTTCCCGTCTTTCACCCAAAAAGCCATTTCATTAGGCCCGATTATCGCGGTGCCCCCCAAGTACGGACCGGCAAAGAAACCAAAAGAACCGTCGGACGAGACGGGAAAGTAGTCCATGACTGCCGTAGCATCGTCAAAGGCTTTTCGTTCCTCTGTAGTCATGGAAGGATAACATCCGGAAGTACTCAGTATGATGGCTGTCAATAGAACAATCTCTAATAGAAGCCGTTTCTTCATGTAAACGATCTCCCAATCATTTCAAACTTCTACAGGCTTTATCGGTTCAGTCTCCTTAGATTGCCAAGTGTTTCGCACAGCATTACCCCACACCTCCCCGGCGCTTTGCCAGCCAACGGGCAAGCGATGTTGCGGACTCCGCCGAGCGCTTTCCAGCGATAAGCCCCTCCACACTAATGTCCTCATCAAGTTCAAACCCTTAAGCAGCATAGAAGAACTATTTGTAAGGTCCTGTATCCGCAATCGTTGGCAGGATATTTCCAACTCCAGCTTCAAAGCAACTATCAGTCAACCTATTGTACTTGCATCATATCCAAAAGAATGCTTCAGGTACAAAAGATTTTATTGCGTTGTGCGCCACTATTGGAAAGGCAGTTATTCAGACCCATCCGATCAGGGGATAGGCACACGAAAATTTGTATTATGACGGGTAAATGATGTTTCATGGGAGACATTGCTTTCCGAAAACATGCGTGTATTCCAAAATTCTAACGGCAAAGAAAGGCTGAACCCATGTATCCCTATCGCACAACCCTTATATTCAGGCTGGCCGTGGTGGTCTGTCTGGCCCTCACCTCGGTGGCGTGCGCACAATTTGCCTTTGAAGAAAACGTTTCCATCCCCATGCGCGACGGGGTGCGGCTCACCGCCAACATCGCCCGGCCCGAAGCGGAGGGGCAATACCCCGTCGTCCTGATGCGTTCCCCCTACGGTAAACCGGGAAAGGACAACGGGGATATGAAGCGCTATACCGAAGCCGGTTATGTCATGGTCGTGCAGGATTGCCGCGGCACAGGCAGTTCGGAAGGGGCATGGGATCCCTTCGCTTACGATGTGCAGGACGGCCTGGATACCCAGGGGTGGATCGCGAAGCAGCCGTGGTGCAACGGCAGCATCGGCACGGCCGGCGGCTCCTATGTCGGCTGGACCCAGTGGGCATCGGCGCCCGGCGCCTCTCCCACGTTGAAATGTGCGGTGCCGGTGGTGCCCTTTGGTGAGGTGTTTCCGGACCTGGCCTACTACGGCGGGGCCTTTCAGCTTGCCCTGCTCATGGGCTGGGGCACGGCAGTGGGTGGTGTGAACCTGACGCCGGAACAACTGCAGGCGGCCTTTCTCCACCTTCCCCTGCAAAGCTTCGGCGATCAGTTCGAGAAGCCGATTCCCTATCTGAACGACTGGATCAAACATTCCACCTATGACGATTATTGGAAACAGCGGGGGATTGACGACCGGTACGAAGAGGTGCGCATTCCCGTTCTTAACATCGGCGGCTGGTACGATATTTTTTCCAAGCCGGTCATTGACCTCGTGGACAACGTTCGGGAACAGTCCGAAGACCGGCTCGTTCGCCGCAACCAATATGTCATCGTCGGGCCTTGGGCACATGGCGTCGGAGGGCAACACTGCGGGGACCTCGATTTCGGACCCGAGGCAAAGCGGGATATTGGTGAACTGCAGTTCCAGTGGTTCGAGTACTGGCTGCAGGGCAAAGAAACGGGTGTGGAGGACTGGCCCGCCTACCAGTTGTTC
>JAKLHG010000159.1 GCA_022710255.1 Candidatus Hydrogenedentota bacterium | reverse complement strand
GACGGGTTCCGCTCTGGTGTTTTATTTTACAGCGTCCTCTATCCATTTCCATAGCGCATTGTTACCCGGCCGGTTACGCAGTTTGAGAAGCGTCTCTATACAGGCATCGGCGATAAGATTGCCTGCATCCAGGAACGCCAGCGCGCGCTGCACCCGTTCCTGATTTTTCGGGGACAGGGTAGTCATGTCTTGGGCGTCCAGAAAGGCGCTCATGCGCTGGACATGGACGTCAAAGTCTTGTTCTCCAGTGTTGTGGGCATAGCGGCGCAGGACGATGAGTCCGGCCAGGGTGTTTGCGATGCGCGTTTCCAAATCGGGACCCGGCAAACCGCCATCGGCCTCTAAGTTTCCGGTCAGTTCAAAGAGGTGGTCGAGCAGATTGTCCTCAACGGTATCCTTACTGATACGTTTGCTACTTTCTTGCATACTAAACATCCTGCGGTCTAATCTAAATTCACGCGACGGGGCACAAGCACAGAATTCCGTCGTATCTAATGCGTATTGCGTCAGTATTGCTCTGTTACCCAGCCTTCCAAAATAACTTTCAAATGCCGTATCCTGCGGCAAGCCCACAGGTACGATGCGGGTAACCGGCACGGCTCCCGGCTGGTCATCGGCACGTTTGACCACGGCGACCAGCGACATGGCCGGGTTGGCCAGTTCGTATTCCTCGGCCACGGCTATCCATCGTTTTTCCTGCCGTTTTCTCTGGCGTTCGGTGGCCCGGCGTGTTTCCGGCGCATCTGTGTCCAGGGTTTCCAGGTCCGTAGTGATGCGCGCCCCCTGCACCAGTTTCAGGGTTTCCCCCAGCGGTACATGCGTTCCCGATGCACTTGAAACGTCTGGCGCCGGGGGAGCCTGCTGTTCCTGCATAACGGGGAAGGGGATGTGAATCGTCCGGCTGCCGCCTTTCCAGGAGAGCTGGAGGTTCCCGTTATCAGGTCCGGTGCAGGAGCCGAAAATCAACAGCGGCTCATTCACGCGCACCAGTTTGGGCAGGTCCGGAGCAAAGACCGCCTGTTTCATCCCGGCGATTTCGCAGGATACTTCTTCAGCCGCCGGTGCGCCGATCGCATTAAACAGTCGCAGGGCCGCTTCGTCCACCCGCTCGCGCGGCGTGGCAAAATGACTGGCGCCGCCCGTCTTACGGGCGAGCAGGGCGAGGAAACGATCCTGGCTGGCGGAGCCGATGCCCAGGCAATGGACGCGCACGCCGGCCTTGCGGGCACGGGTGATAATGGTTTCCGTTTCATACACCTGCCCGTCGGTGAGCAGGAGAATGTCCCCGCCCTCGGGCAGCAGTGTTGCCGCCTCGTGGATACCGGCGGACAGTTCCGTGCCGCCGGCTGTTTCCATGCTGTTTACAAAGGCGCGGGCGGCGTTGCGCTGTTCCTGGTCCGCGGCGTTACAACCGGCGGGAAAAACGGTGGTGCCGCTCTCGAAGAACACGATGCCGAAGCGGTCTTCTGGCTGCAGCGCGGCGATACAGGCCAGGGTGGCGCGTTTTGCCTGCTCGAAGGGCTTGCCACTCATGGAGCCGCTATGATCGATCAGGAACACCACCCGTTTCGGAGTATCGGGGACAGGCCCAAAGCAGGTGGAGGGCACAATGGCGGCGAACCGGCCTTTTCCCGCCGTATCCCACCCGGCAAACACGGCGGGTTCGGTCAGGGCATACTTTGCTTCCAGCACCAGGTCGCGGTCGGGCACATCGGCTTCCGTGGCCAGGGTCACCCGCGCCGGCGCGCCCGACCGCACCTGGACGGATACCGGATGAGAGGGCGATGCGATTTCGACAGTATCGTTGCCCGCCGCCACATTGAGGTCAAAACCGACCCGGTGCAATTCCCGGGCGTCTTGCCGCCAGCGGGGCAGGATGACATCGCCGAAAATTTCCTCCGGCAACGTGATTTCACCTTCGCCCTCCTCCGTGGCGCCGTACGCGGCCTGGGCGTGGTATCCTGGCGCCAGTGTAAAAGGAAAGCGGAATCGGAATCCATTGTCGGTGCAGGCGACGCCCGCCGCAATCTCGATATAAACGGTTACGGTTTCGTTAGGGCGGATGTTTCCAAGGTTCAGATTTACCAAACCATCGGCGTATTGCTGCGCCAGTGCGGCAAGGTGGCCTTCTTCCAGACCGTCTTCATAGGCATGCCGGGCCTCCTCCAAGGGTTTCAACGCCGACTCAACATTGAAGCCCTCGCCCACAATGCGAAACCGGCGCATGGCCGCGTCGCGCGGCAGGGCAAACGCGTAAACCGCCTCGAGTGGTTTCTTCTCCTGCGACTGGAACGTGTGCCGCACCACCAACCGCGCGCCCAGCGGCAGCACCGTGCCCGTAAGCCACAATTCCTGCATGGCCAGGCGCACCTTTTTACCTGACGCTGCCGCAACCACAGCAAAACCCTGTCCCTGTTTCTTACTCATGTTCCTGCTCCTTTGTTGCCGTTGCCGGGTTTACCCAGCAGATGAACTGTTGTAGGGCCAGCCGCAGCACACGGGCGCGCCACGGCGCAATATCCTCACGAATCAGTATCTGAACGTCCGGCGCCACGGTATACTGTTGCCAGGATACCGCCTGCGGCAGGGGGGCCGTCCCGGAATTCTCTTCCAATGCCTGGCGCACTTGCGTTAGTGTCAGTCCTGTCTGCTGCAACGCACGAATCCGCGTCAGTCGTTCCAGGTGTTCGGTCCCATAGGCGGCGTTGCGCCCCGACCGCAACGGCCCGGACAGCAACCCCAGACTGATATACAGGCGTATGGTACGCGCCGGCGTTTCTGAACGTGCCGCAAGCGTTGACAATTTCATTTCTTCGTCGTTGTCTTGCTTCATGTGTAATTCCTGTTTCATTGCTAAAGGTATTATATCATCATAACTTGACAGTGTCAAGTTTATTTTTTCACAGCCCGGAAGCAACTGGTTTGTTTGGAAAAAGGGGTGATGTCTTAAATTAAAAGCGTATGAGACTTTTTACTATAGGTCCATTCGGGGCACCTGTATTGTACCCTGTTCCTTTAAAAGCCGATATCCGTTTCTTCAGCTTCCCTTTTCAGATGCCAGCATTTGGGGTTCGAAAACGGACAGGTCTTCCAAAACCAGGTCGGCGCGGGAATAGTCCTGTGCGGGTCGTCCGGGCCGGGCCAGGGCGACGGCATAGGCACCGGCGTCTTTGGCGGCGCATACGCCGGCGCTGGAATCCTCGAACACGACACAGTGTGCCGGCGGTACGCCCGCGTGTTGGGCCGCGGCGAGGTAACAGGCGGGATGAGGTTTTCCGGGGGCGTAGTCTTCATGGCTCAAGGTAAATTGAACATCGGGTGTTACGCCCGCAATGGCGAGGCCGGTCTCGACATCGGCGCGGTAGGAACCAGAAACCACGGCGACCAGGCGGGTTTTCGCGAGCCGTTTGAGTAGTGCAATGGAGCCTTGAATGCGCACGTCGCGGGTGTCCCGGAGCCGGTAAAAATAGGGCCCGATCATCGCACCCATTTCGTCCATGGTCCAGTGCAATTCCGGAAGGTGTTCCCGCAGGCGTTCGTATACCCCCGGCCAGGAAATGCCGTAGACCATGTGGAGCGCCATGTCGCGCGACAGTGTGTAGCCATGGTCTTTGGCCAGCAGTTCCATGGCTTCCACCCAGAGAATCTCCGTATCCACCAGGGTGCCGTCCAAATCAAAAAAATAGGCTTCTATCATGAAAAAGTGATCCTGTCGTTTTTAGAACCTAATCGCTTGGTAAGGCCTATAAAAAACGAGAAGTTTAGGTATGTTGTTCACGCTTTAGCGTACTATGTTGTTCCAAGTCCTTGTGTTAGGATGCACACTAACGTGTGAACAACATACACGGAATCATTTCTTTATGGGTTGCGGGAAATGTCCGCGTTGGCGGTCTGCCTGCTCCTCTGAACGGCATGCACTTTAACAAAATGCCGGGCGGGAATCAAGGGCGTTTTTATCCATCCTAGGCTTCTTTGTATAGTATAGGGGTTCAAGGTGCTTAAGGCCATTTCGCTGAAAAAATATTATGAGTCTAAAAATACTGTGAGCGCCGGCATCCGTGCCGGCAGTGATAATCATTTTCGCCAAAAATGCCGGCGCTCCCAGTAATAGAATATAGAAAATAATTGCGCCGAAGGCGCCTATTCTTCCGGGCAGAGTCCCGGACGAAGTATAGGCTCGTTTCAGGCTTTAATGCGTTTCGAAAATACCAAGACAATATCGTGGCAATTCATTCCTCATATATAAAATTTACAGGCGCGACAGCATTCTTGATTTGTGTGCCCGTGTCGTTGCTGGTCCTGTTTATCTGGCTAGGCCAGAACAGGGTTTCAGACATTTCCGCACGGGTGCCCGGCAAGGATGGCCGTCCGGTGTCAATGCAGGAGGAGGACGGGCCGGTGGACTTTACCGGCCGTTTTCAGCAGTTTGACGGCACGCCGTCGCCGTTGCCGGGCGCGTGGCCCCGTTTCCGGGGGGCGGCATCGGACAATATCGCCGCCGACGCCCCATCACTAGCGGATTCCTGGGAACCGGAGGGTCCGCCGATTTTGTGGACGATTCCCCTTGGCGAGGGCTATGCGGGGCCCGCCGTTTTAAACGGCCGGATGTATGTGCTGGATTATGATGAGGCGGCGCGTTCCGATACGCTGCGCTGTTTTTCGCTGGACGACGGCCGGGAACTCTGGCGGCGCGGGTACCGGGTCGAGGTGCGGCGCAACCACGGCATGTCGCGCACCGTGCCGGCGGTCAATGACACCCATGTCGTTTCCATCGGGCCCCGCTGTCATGTGCTATGCCTGGACGCTGTTGCCGGCACGTTGCAGTGGGGGATAGATTTGCAGCGCGAGCATGGCACGGAAGAGCCGCTGTGGTATACGGGCCAATGTCCTTTGATTGAGGAGGGGCAGGTGATCTTGGCGCCAGGCGGGCCGGAAGCGCTGCTCATGGCGGTAGACCTGGCCACGGGAACAATTCGATGGAAGACGCCCAATCCGATGGACTGGAAGATGTCCCATTCCTCTGTTATGCCCATGACCCTGTGCGGAAAGCGCATGTATGTGTATGCTGCTGTGGGCGGCCTCGTCGGGGTTTCCGCCGATGCGGCTGATGCGGGCGCCCTGTTGTGGCACACGCCGTGGGATGCCAAGGTGGTGGCGCCTTCGCCGGTCGCCCTGGGGGATGACCGCATTCTCGCCCTGGCCGGATACGGTGCGGGCGGCATTTTTGTGCAGGTGACAAAAACGGAAAGGGGATTTGAAGGCCGGGAGATTTCCCGGCACAGTCCCCGTGACGGCATCGCCACGGAACAGCACACGCCAATCTTCCATGACGGCTTTTTATATGCCATTATGCCCAAGGACGCGGGCGGGCTGCGCGAACAGTTCGTATGCTATCGCCCGGACGGCACGCTGGTCTGGTCCAGCGGTAAGGATTACCGCTTCGGACTGGGACCATGGCTGCTGGCGGATGGAAAGTTCTTTGCCATGGATGACAGCGGTATGTTGTATATAATACGCGCGACACCGGAGCAATTCGATTTGCTGGGAAGCGCCCGGGTGTTGCATGGGCAGGAATCCTGGGCGCCCATGGCGCTAGTAAACGACCGGCTGCTGGTGCGCGACACGGCACACATGGCCTGCGTGTTTGTGGGAAAATAGGGGGCAAATTTTGTTCAAATAATATAGGTCGTATAAGGCCTATAGGACTTATATCGGAGAGGTACAATGAATGAGCCAGAGAAAAAGGTACTGCCCGGCTGGTTGTGGGCGGTGCTTGCCCTGGCGGTGGTGGCGGTGGTGCTGTTTTTGTTTTTCACGGACCGGCGTCCCGAACCTGGCCCGGCGCTCCGTTATGACTTGTCGGAATACGAAGCCGTGGACGAAAGCTTGATACGGTACGCGGAGATGCAACGCATCCCGGTGGCATTGGAAGCGCCTTGTGGGCTGGCTGTTACCGCGGATGGGCGTCTCGTGGTTGTTGGCGATAAGGTCCTGCTCATTCTGGATGCATCCGGCAAAGAACTTTCCCGGCGGGAATGGGAGTTCCAACCCCGTTGTGTGGCCGCGGCTGCCGATGGAACGATTTACCTGGGCGTGGCGGATGGCGTGGCGGCTTTGCCGGAACCGGAAGGGGCTCCCGTATTTTGGGAACCCCTCGATGAAAAGTCTTTACTGACTTCGCTGGCCGTGAATGAACAATACGTATATGCCGCCGACGCCGGCAACGCGCGGGTACTGCAGTACGACCGGTCCGGCCGCCTGCTGCGCGAATTCGGGGGGCCGAACGACCGTGAAAATACGCGCCGCTTCATTGTGCCCAGTCCCTGTTTCGATATCGCTTTCGATAGCATGGGCTCGTTATGGATTGTCAACCCCGGCAAACTGGGTATTGAAAATTACCGTGAAGATGGCAGCCTCTTGAGCGCATGGTATCAGCCCGGCATGGGACTGGAGGGCTTCGCGGGCTGCTGTAACCCCGCCCACATCGCCTTTAAAAGCGGCAATGTGCTGGTTACCATTGAGAAAGGTCTCAATCGGGTGAAAACCTTTGCTGCGGATCGGTCCTTTGCCGGGGTGGTGGCGGCGCCGGAAGCGATACAGGCGGGATGGAGCGATGCGGCCGACGGGCACGCGCCGGCCCCCATCCGGGATTTGGCGGTGGATGGTAACGATCGTATACTGGCGCTTCACGGGCCGCTTCAGTGTATCCTGGTATTTGAAGCGTTGGCCCCGCAAAAGGAGATGGAATGAGTTTGGAAAAGAAACCCGGCCGCCGCGCGTTTATTCGCGCCGCCGCCGCTGCCTCGCTGGGCGGCGGCGTGTGGCTGGCGGCAACGCCGTCGGCCGAGACGACGGTATGGCAGATAGACCCGTCCAAATGCGTGCAATGCGGGCAATGCGCCACCAATTGCGTGATGAATCCCTCGGCGGTCAAATGCGTGCATGCCACCCGCATCTGCGGGTATTGTGACTTGTGCAGCGGGTTCCTGCAGCCGGGTTCGCCGAAACTCGACACGGGCGCCGAAAACGAGTTATGTCCCACTGCGGCGATAAAGCGTTCCTTCGTGGAAGACCCCTATTTCGCCTACAAGATTGATGAGGAACTCTGTGTTGGCTGTGCCAAGTGCGTGAAGGGGTGCGGTAAGTTCGGTAATGGTTCCCTGTACCTGCAAATCAAGCGCGACCTGTGCCAAAACTGCAATGAGTGCGCCATTGCCCGCCAATGTCCCGCGCAGGCGATCCATCGTGTTCCATTGAGCCGCGCGTACTTTATTAAAGAGGCCGGCGCCGAAGAGAACCAGGCCCAATGAAAGAAACCATACTGCCTATAGTACTTCTTCTGTGCCTGTCCCTTGTGGCAAGCCTTCTGGCACCATTGACCGTATCCGCCCAGACGGAATTTCGTTTTCCCCGGCCGGAATTCAGCAGCGGCTACCAGCATGAGGAGATGTATCTGCCGGCGGCGAGGCTGACCCTGCCTTGGCTGGATCTGTTCCTGCTCGTGTTTCTCTTGGGCGTGACGGCCTGGGCGGTACTGCGGCGGCGTTCGCGCAATTGGGTGCTTTCGTTGTCCCTGGTCTCACTGGTCTACTTCGGATTTTATCGCCAGGGCTGCGTCTGTTCCGTAGGCTCGGTACAGAATGTGCTGAATGCGTTCATCGGCACGGGCGAGGTGCTTACGCTGACCGTGGCGCTTTTCTTTCTGATTCCCCTGGTAACGGCGCTGTATTTCGGCCGCATATTTTGCGCGTCGGTCTGCCCCCTGGGCGCGGCGCAGGAATTCTGTGCCGTCCACCCGGTGCAGGTGCCCCACGCGGTGGACACGGCGCTGGGCATGCTGGCATACGCCTACCTGGGCATTACCGTGCTGGGCATCTGGACGGGATGCGGCTTCCTGATTTGCCGCTATGACCCCTTCGTGGGGTTCTTCCGGCAGGGCGGCAGTTTCAATATGCTGCTTGCGGGCGGGATTCTGCTCGCCTCGGGCATTTTCATTGCACGGCCTTATTGCCGGTATCTCTGCCCCTACGGGGTGCT
>JAKLHG010000158.1 GCA_022710255.1 Candidatus Hydrogenedentota bacterium | reverse complement strand
AGCAACATTTGTTTTCGTCCAAGGATTCCTCCAGGAGGATTTTCCCTGGAAAAGGGTATAAGAACCTATGCTTGGAAAATCTCTGTATACTTCCGCTTTTTTGTGTTATACTTATCTTGTCGGGAGAGTGTTTCATGTTTGCCGTAAGCGAGAGTAGGCCTGTGGGAGTAGCTGTACTGGTAACACCAGTGCCACAATAGGGCGAGCGGGTCTGTTGTCAAGTCAGGGACATGGAGTCAAGGGATGAACACAGGTTGGGCAACTGTCGTGCGGAAAGGGTGGAGGCGGTCAGTCGTAGTATGTCTGGCAGAAAGTCTCTCCGGAATACTACGGTCGGAATCCTTTCTTTTTATTTCAGGCGTCCGCTGTTGCCTGATGTTGTTGCTGATGCCTGGGGTACTGTTTTCGCTGCCTGCCGCCGTTGAGGAAACTACCAGTCTGGACGCGATGTTGAATCTTAGTATCGAAGAGTTGGCGGATTTGCCCGTGACATCGGCCACCAAAACCGAACAAAAGCGTTCCAGGACACCCGCAACTGTCCGTGTGGTTACCGCAAAGGAAATTAAAGAGCGGGGATACCATACCCTCGAAGAGGTACTCGCCGATTTACCCGGAATCCAGTTTCGAAATATCCAGGGGTTCAATAGTTACGTTTTCATGCGAGGCATTCCCAACCAGAACAACCTGGTATTGCTCATGATAGATGGCATACAGGTCAATGAACTGAATTCGGGAGGCTTTTACGGGGGCGGTCAATTCAATTTGTCCATTGTGGAACGCGTCGAAGTGGTCTATGGTCCCGCTTCCGCGTTGTATGGAACCCATGCCGTTTCCGGCGTTATTAATATCATCACCAAAAATCCCGAGAACATGCAGGGCGGGCGCGTGAGTTCCATGGTGGGCAATTTTGACACGCAGTCTCATGATTTTTCTTACGGCTATTATAACGAGGAGCGGGACCTCGGCCTCAGCGTTTCGGGCATGTATAAAAAGAGTGACAAGGCTGACCTGAAAGGTTCCCGGGGCGACGACAACTGGTCGGACGCCATGGAGAATTTTGAAAATGATTATTCAATAGACGCGAAGATTCAGTACAAGCCGCTTA
Organism: Candidatus Hydrogenedentota bacterium; assembly: GCA_022710255.1. Lineage (GTDB taxonomy): Bacteria > Hydrogenedentota > Hydrogenedentia > Hydrogenedentales > CAITNO01 > JAAYBJ01. The sequence goes on along the minus strand of JAKLHG010000158.1, from coordinate 6,961 downwards.
CGTTGGGATTTAATCTTCAGGACAAACATGCCTCCAGGGCAACGAAGGACAAGACGCTTGGCACCCGCCTGCAGGACTATGATATTGACTGGCACATACGTTTCATGAACCTCTATGCCAAGTATGATTATGAAAAGCCCGAGAACTGGTCCTGGCATTCCATGCTGTATTATCGAGACACGACAGTCATGGACGATTCGCGTCCGGTAATCAGCCGGGCCAACCTTGCCAGCCGGGGCTATCAAGAGCGGTGGTACCGCCCCAATCATTTTCTGGGGATTGAAAACAGGCTGCTGTATGATATTACAACACGCCTGACTCTTACGCTGGGCATGGTATATGAACACGAATCCCTGTCGGCGGGGTTTTCGAAATCCCGGAGCCTTTCCCGCTTCTCCAGAGCTCCCTCGCCTGATGAGCCTGATATGTTGGGAAATGATATGTGGGGCGCCTATGCCCAACTGGAGTGGCGTTTGCTGGAATCACTGACCATGACTGCCGGAGCGCGCTATGATGAAAGCGATGTCTACGGCGCCGCGCTTGCCCCCCGGCTCGGCCTCGTCTATAACAAAGGCAAATTCATGGCAAAATTGTTGTACACGGAAGCCTATCGTGCGCCCAAGGTATGGGATTTCCAGGATGGCATGGGAAACCCGCGTCTGGTTCCTGAAGAAATGCAGTCCGTAGAACTCGTTCTGGGGTATTTGCTTTCAGAGCATCTTCGGGCAGAAGTGGCCGCTTACCAGAATACTCTGCGGAAATGCCTGGCCCGCGAGGAGGTGGGCACTGATTGGCGTTGGGCGAACATAGGCCGAGTCGAAACCCGCGGCGTGGAAGGCACGCTGGAATACAAACGAGGGAAATGGCTCGCCTTCCTGAACTATACCTATACGGATTCCGAGGATGAGCAGGGATGCATGATACCCGAAATCTCCCCGAATACGGCGAACGCGGGGTTCCAGTACGCCTTTACGGACCACTTGAATGTGGATTTGCGCGGGCAATACCTGGGCAAGCGTAAAAACACGCATGAAATCGGATATTCGGGAACAGACTGGATTAATGACGCCTTTGTCCTTCACGGGGCACTGAATCTCACGGATATACACGGCTTCGACTTCCAGGTGGCGGTGAAGAATATTCTCGATGAGAAATACTACCATTCCTCCGATACCTCCGTCAGCAGGTACCGGCAGCCGCAATCCACTGTTACGGTAAAGGTCAGTAAAGAGTTTTGAATACGTGCCCTAAATACCGGAATTTACCGCGAATCCCAAGGACACTAACGGCAGTGCTTCGCGGCGGTGCGGCATTGGCGGTAAGCATGGCGCTTGCCGCATTCCTCGTAGGGTTCTGCTTCGCCGCTCGCGCGGAAGGGGACGATGCGGAAAGCCGGGCGGACAACATCAGAGCCGCCTTCATTTATAAATTCACAGCCTACATTACGTGGCCGGAAACGGATGCGGAAAACTTCACGATTGCCCTCCTCGGAAAGACCAATTTGTTGAGACCCCTGCGGGAGATCGCCAGGGACCGCAAAGTCGGTGAAAAACCGCTGGTCATCAAGGAATGCGCCACCCTGGAAGAAACTACCGGCGCAAAGATCCTGCTCGTCTCCGCCGCCCCGGGATGTCCGCTCGAATCCATCCTTAAAAAAGCGGATTCAGAAAAGATACTTACCGTGGGAAGTACCCCGGGTTTTGCGGAGAAAGGGGTGGCCATTAATTTCTGTGTCATTGAAAACCGCGTTGGATTTGAAATGAACCTGGGAGCGCTCAAAAGAGCGGGCCTCCCTGTGAGTTCCCAACTGGTCAGCCTGGCGAAACTGGTCGAAGATACCGTGCAAACAGAAAACAAAGGGCAACCGGAATGAACTGGTTCGCGAATATCTCCCTGCGCAGAAAGTTGATTGTCATACAACTGATGACCACCCTCGCGGGCCTCACGTTATTCGGCATTTTCACGGTAACGAACGAAACGCGCCTGCATCAAGCCGACCTGGGGCGGAAAAGCGAAACCATTACCCGTATGATTGCCACCAACTGCACGGCGCCCCTGGACTTTCTGGACGGGCCTGCCGCGGAAGAAGTGCTGGGTTCGGCCAGGGCTGATGATGATGTGGTGAACGCCTGGATTTATGACGCCCAGGGAGGGTTGTTTGCCGCCTACAGCAAACCGGGCAGTCCGGAGTTTAATTTTCCCCAAAGGTCCCCCGGCCTTTATCGGGGTGAAGGGGGCTTTTTAACCGTTTCAAACGAAATCGAAAAACGCGGGGAAATTATCGGTGTTGTTTCCCTGCGCATTAACGTACAACAGATATGGGTGGTCTTGTTTCAAAGCATGGTTTATGCCACGCTGGCGTTCGCCATCGGTATGGGGCTGGCCCTGCTCCTTTCACTGCTGCTGCAGCGGGTCATTTCTTCCCCGATTCATGCTCTTGTAACCATGCTCAAGCGCGTTTCGGAGGAAGGTGATTATGCCATTCGCGCGGAAAACCCGAGACGAGACGAAATAGGCGCCTTGTGTGAAGGCTTCAATGAAATGCTGGGAAAGATTCAGCAGCGGGAAACGGAACGGGATGCTGCGGAGGCCACCCTGCGCAAGAGTGAACAGGCGATGAAACGCATGCGCGCCTATCTGCAAAATATCGTGGACTCCATGCCCTCCGTCTTGGTGGCAGTGGACCCGGACGGGACAGTGACCCAGTGGAACCGTGAGGCCGCACACATGACCGGACTGACGGAAGAAGAGTCCCGGGGGCGGCCTGTCGGCGATGTGCTTCCCGTGTTGCAGGAGCAGCTCGAAAAAGTGCGCGCTGCCGTGCGGGAAGGGCGTCGTCTCGAAAATGAACGCTTCAGTGTCCGGGGGGAAGGACAGGAGCCCAAGCATTATGATTTAATGGTCTTTCCATTGGTGGCGAATGGAGCCCAGGGCGCCGTGGTGCGCCTGGATGATGTGACGAGCCGCGTTCAGATCGAAGAAATGATGGTACAGACGGAAAAAATGATGTCCGTCGGGGGGCTTGCCGCCGGCATGGCGCACGAGATTAATAATCCGCTGGGCGGCATCCTGCAGGCATGTCAGAACATCGAACGCCGCGTGTCCCTCGACTTTCCCAAAAACGTCGAGGCCGCTCAGGAAATCGGCGCCGATCTGGGTATGGTGCGTCACTATCTGGAAAAGCGGGGTATTTTGGAATTCATTACCGGCATCCGTTCGGACGGCACCCGCGCGGCCGGCATCGTCGCGGACATGCTTGCCTTCAGCAGGAAAAGCGAATCCAGGCAGGTACGGGTGGATATGGCCGAGATTGTGGATACGGTGTTGCGCCTGGCCGCCAATGATTACGACCTTAAGAAACAATATGATTTTCGAAACGTCAAGATTGTCCGGGAGTTCGAACCCGGCTTGCCTCCCGTCGAATGCGACAAGACGAAAATCGAACAGGTTCTTTTAAACCTGGTCAAGAATGCCGCCCAGGCCCTGGCCGGCGGCAAAGGGGAAAACCTGCCTGAAATCGTGGTGCGCGTGGCCAAAGAATCCCATTTCGTGCGCATCGAAGTGCAGGACAATGGCCCGGGCATGGAAGAAAATATACGCCGCCGCGTCTTCGAGCCTTTTTTTACGACCAAGGAGGTCGGTGTCGGCACGGGATTGGGCCTGTCCGTCTCCTACTTCATCATTACAAAGCAACACAAGGGCACGTTGACCGTCGAGTCCACCCCGGGTAAAGGCGCCCGGTTCATTATCCGGTTGCCCCTTGTTCTGGAGGGGTAGAACATGACGATTCAGGTCTTATTGGTGGATGACGAGAAAACCGTCCGGACGACCATGGCCGCCTACCTCGAGGATGAGGGGGTTCCACGTACTGCAGGCCGGGAGCGCCGAAGCGGCGGTGGCAATGGTGGGGGAGGGTTGCCTGCCTGATGTGTGCGCTATGGACATGCGGTTACCCGGCATGGACAGGCACGATGCCATACTCGCCCTTTATGAACGGCTGCCCGGAGTGCAGTTCCTAATCCACACCGGTTCCCTCAGTTATGTCCTGACCGATGACCTGCGTGATATTGGCATCGGTGATGAAACCGTATTTCGCAAACCATTGCAGGATATGCGCGTTCTGGCCGAGGCGGTCAGAACCCTGGCGACGGATAAAACCCCGCACAGGGGAAAATAGACAGCGCCGTATCCTGTTCTGGTGGAACAAGACTGATTCTTTTCCAAGGTCCGAGTGTGCAAAAGGCCTTATAAAAGCATTAGTGGGCTGGAAATGGAGTTCGCAAACAAAATTTTCTTCCCTTATACCCGTGCCGTGGCAGCGCTGATCCGTTTCCATTCTCTATACAACATTGCACAACAAACGATGGCGGAACCGGTGTCCGAAATAGGGGCGGCCAGCCATACGCCCCGCAAGCCCATAAGGGATGGCAGGAAAAACAGCAGGGGAATGAGTAGGAATACCTGCCGCAACAGGGTCAGGAACGCCGCGGTGGATGCCTTCCCTATAGATTGGAAATAATTGCCCGTCACGATTTGAAAGCCTACCACGGGCAGCATCAGTAAAAACAGCCTTAATCCCTGGACGCCGAGGGCAAGCAGAGCTTCATCGTCCGACACGAAGGCTTTTACAATGGCTGCGGGAACGAGGTTGGTAATTACCCAGGACAGGGCGGATATCAAGGTGGCGATAAGGATGGCCAGTTTCAACGTTTCCTTCACGCGGGGATAGTTGCAGGCGCCGTAGTTGTACCCGATAATGGGTTGGGTGGCCATGTTAAGCGCGATGATGCTGGTGATAATGAGAAAGACCACGCTGTTCACAATACCCATCGCGCCCACAGCCAAGTCGCCGCCGTATTTTATGAGATTGAGGTTCAACAGGGCTTGTACCACGCTGTTCGCCGCCTGCATTAAGAAGGGTGAGACGCCGATGGAGACAATAGCCAGTACAATATCAGGCTGTATGCCGAGGTATTTTTTACGCAGCGGCACCACACACCGTTTCCCGCGGAAATGGAACAGTACCCAGACGGAAAGGAGAGACATGGAGATTACCGTGGCGATGGCCGCACCCTTTACGCCCATGTTCCAGCGGAGAATAAACAACGCATCGAGCGGAACGTTGATGCCCGCACTGATCAGCATGCTGTACATGGCGATGCGCGCGTTGCCTTCGGCCCGGATAATGCCGTTCATGGAAAAGCCGAAGTGGTGCATGATCGAGCCCAGGAGGATGATGTTCAGATAGTCATCGGCATAACCTATGGTGGCGTCGCTCGCGCCAAAGAGCCGCAGCATGGGTCCCTTCATCAGGAAGCCGGCAATGGTGAGCACCGCGGAAACGAGGAGAACCAGAACTGCGGCATTGCCAAGAATCCGTTGAGCTTTCTCCATGTCTTTTCTGCCGAGCGACAGGGAGACCTGCACGCTTGCGCCGATGCCGATAAGCATGCCGAACGCGGTCATGATGATCATGATGGGAAAAACGGCCGTAACTCCGCTCAACGCCTCCGCACCCACCGCCTGGCCGATAAAAATACGATCGATGATGTTATAGAGGGAATTGGCCATGACCCCGATAAAGGAGGGCCAGAAATAACGCCACAGCAACGGGCGTATAGGCGTGCTGCTCAGCTCTTTTATTGTTTCGCTCTGCATGTATGATTACGGGACTTTATCCGTATGGGTCTCCTATGGGGTCTTCGTGTATTCCGTGTTTAAACGTAAAGACAGGCCATCCCCTGAATAAAAGGTTATTTTACTACAGTGGCGCCCATTGCCCCAACACGCCGGAAACCTCTTTTGTACAGGGGCGTACTTCTGGTAGACTGAAGTAACTCGTGCTTCCTCATCGGAATAAACATCAACCGGCAGGTCAATGTCATTCCTCTGTATCAGGGTGAACTGCCGCCAGCATGGAAGTGACATGTCGCAAAAAATCAGAATCATGAATACAGGGAAATGGGCCTATGGAACCCGCTAGCGCACTGCAACGGATGCGGCGCTGGCCGGAATACGGGGGCGCGCCTCCCGGCCCCGAGCGGATCAGCCTGTTTCTGACCAACAAATGCAACCTCCATTGCCGTCACTGCTGGCGGAACTGGGCCGATTGGGACCGTTCCGCCGCGTCGGAACTGCCCGATGACCGCTGGTTGCGCCTGGTGGATGAAGCCGCCGCCACGGACACCCGGCATTGCATCTTTCTGGGCGGAGGGGAACCCCTGGTCCGCCGCGCCTTGATGATGCGGATGATTGATAAAATGGCCGGCTACAATATGACGAGCTGGATACACACCAACGGCACGTTGTTTACGCAGGAAATGATGGATGCCGTGATGGGCAAGGGCGTCATGGAAGTTATCTTCAGTATTGACGGGCCGGACGCGGAAACCAACGACGCCATCCGGGGAGGCGGTTTCGAAAAAGCCGTCGCAAATATGCGTTATTTTACGACATGTAAGAACAGGTTGGCCCTGGAGACGCCCGGACTGTTTCTTAATGCTACCTTGACCAATGTGGTTCATGACAAACTTGACCGTTTCGTGGACCTGGCCGCTTCCATCGGGCCGGGAGTCAAGGTCTTTCTCTCCGCGCTGATCGTGGAAGACGAGGCAACCGCACGTTTGGCGCTCAGTCCGGAACAAAAGGCAGCCCTGCCCGAACGATTACACCGGGGTATGGTCCGGGCGCGTGAACTGGCGGTCAGTACCAATTTCGACCGGTTTCTGGACGGCAAAATCATCGAAGACACGATGGATATGCAACGCGACATCAGGCCCTCCCGAAAAATAGGATTGTCCGGGGCTCTCTGTTACGAGCCTTGGCTAAGTGCAGCCATTTTGCCGGACGGTACGCTGGGGCCCTGTTGCGCCTTTTTCGATCCCAAGGCCCTTTCCATTCGCGATCTTTCCCTGGAAGACGTCTGGATGGGCGCCTATATGCAACGGGTGCGCGAAGGTAT
>JAKLHG010000157.1 GCA_022710255.1 Candidatus Hydrogenedentota bacterium | reverse complement strand
ATACAAATGTCCTGTGTAAAATTGTATATCAGCTGGGCGTCATCATAGTGAAGGGTAACCATAATGTCTTCCCCTTGTGTGTCGAATACCGCAGCCACGTAGGCCCAGGCCGTTTCTCCCGGCGGCAATTTATTCGAATCCACCAGGCCCGGTAACGGATGAATAGGAGAAACATGCAATCGCTCTTTGTGCGAGGTTCTAGTTACTTCAACCGGGTCTAAATGGGTTTGTGCCAGTTGTTCTGCCAGACCATACACCTGGCGAGTCTGCCATACGCGCAGCAGGCCAATGGGAATGAGAATGGCCATGGCCACGAAAAAAACAAAACAAATGCCGTTTCGAAACGGTATCTTCCATTTGCCATCACGTATATAACGGGATATCAAGACACGACGCCGGTCCGCATGGGAACATGTCCATCCCAGCCGTATTGCCCTATCCACGCATAAAATCATGGCCAGAACCGGGAAAAACGCCAAGAAAAAGATATGGCGTGTCTCATACCAGAGCGTCGCATACCCGGCAAAAAACGCAAATAAAGCCATTATGTACACGGCCAGCCAAAAGTGCCGGAAACTGATTACAATAAGAGCTAATCCGGTATAGAGGAGTCCAAAGCACGCCAGATGCTCGGAAAACCAGTCGTGGAAGGTCAGCAAGCCCCCCAACCATCGCGGTGGATTAACCGCAGAGGCCTGCATGTCATCGCACATGACTTCAGGAACGGTATGAATTGAAAATACGGAACGCCAGGCACGCGCCACAATATCAGCGGGATACGTTTTCAACATTTCCCAAATAACTTCGTTGGCATAACGACCATATACCGCGCCTGTAAAATAAATATAGGGATCCCTTAACAACGGAGCGGTGTGGTCGCCTTGTACCCGACGGTATTCAGCGCTTCCCTCGTTTACCATGGACTCATAATTCCCTGATCGGCGCGCATAAACATTTACAATCGCAAACGCGGCAGGGTCAACTGAAATCAGGCTGTCATAGGAAGCGCCTCCAAAATCCAGACGTGCTTCTGATTCAGGACTAATACCGTGAAAAAAAGCATGCAGGGGCGCCTGCCCCCCTTCCAGGGCAATACCCTGAATAATAGGATAGGCCGTCAGCCCAAAGAAAACAACAAACAAGCACAAGGCTCCCCCACGCACCATCCACGGGTGCCTTGAGGCTGGTTTTGCCCCAAACAGCACTAGAAATGCGGCTGGGGGCAAACATGCCAGAACATCCTGGCGAAACCCCAATCCAATTCCCAGCCAGCCTCCCAGCAGAGCCGCACTACAGCATAATATCCTCCAGGAAGATTTTCTTTGCATCAACCAGAATGCGACAAGGAGGAAGCCGAGGATAAAAGGCGCTTTTCCGAAATCCCGCAGTTCAATTGCGCTGTCTATCATCATAGGCGCACTGAACAGTATCAATATCCCAAGCATACTTGTAAACCTGCCGAGGACAAGCCGGAATAGACCATAGACGATGGATGCGCTGCAAGCCCGCATCAATCCTGCATAGAGCGCCCCGACCCAGGCGGAAACCCCGAAAATACGCCATAACCAACCCATGGCATACAGAAAATAGATGTGCGTTACTTCAAGAACCGTGTTTAACGGGGTAACTTCAATATCTTCGGGAATATTGGCAGTATCAAACTGCATTTCCTTTTTGTATATGAAGTCGGCAAGTCCTGGAATTTCACGGATGTCCGCGGTTCCCATACCATGGCCGGCAGCGAAAAAGATGGCGGGGTATAAAAGGTTGGTCTGGATAAATAGCGGATGTTCCAGCGGATCTTCTCGCGTACTTGCAACCGCAAGATAAATGGACAAAGACGCTAAGAACACAAAGGCGATACAAAAACTCTCAATGGTTACCTTCCGCCACCCGGAAATCTTCTTACTATAGTCCCGCATTATTCTTTCCGACGGCCAAAATAGAATTTGATATCGCGTACGTTCCGGACAACACTTACTAACAATCGCGTGGGCCGAAGCCACAGACTGAGTTCGGTATAGGCCGTATCCCAACAGGGCGACTGACACGCATGCACCTGCTTCCGTATTTTGTGAAAACCGGGATCATGCCAGATAGCATCAATAGAATAATCTTTAACAGAAAATGGACTGTCAATATCATTACAAGGCGCAACGTAACCAGCGGGATTCACGGCACAAACCGCATACCCGGCATAACACCGAATGCGCCTGGGCTGTTTGTATAAGTCTACTATACCGTCGAAGAAAGCGGCCGAGGTCGTAATCAACCTGCTTTTGTGACATTCCCGAACTGTTCTGCGAACCTCCCGCTCCAGGTCTGGAAGGTCTTCTGAGTGGAACACAAGATTGTCACAGCCAGAAAAATCCTTGTTCCGATGGAGCAGGTTGGTGTGAAGTGGTGCAAACTTAATCTGGCCGGCCCCGAGGGATTCCGCGAAATGAAGCATTTCTATCATGCGCCGATAGTTTTGCTTTGTAATGACAAAGTTAATGCCCATATGTATTTCGGGCGCTATGGTGTGAAATTTCCGAATCGCGCTGACGGTCTTGTCGAAGTTGCCTTCGCCGCGGATATCATCATGTATAAATGCTTCCGGTCCGTCAAGAGAAAAGGAGACCGTGGAAACCCCGGAATCCCGCAACCGTTCCATTTTATCCTCGTTCAACAACAGAGCATTGGTACACAGGTGAACGGATATGCCTTTATTCTCGGCGTAGTGAATAATTTCGAAAACATCTTCGCGTAAAAGCGCCTCACCACCGCTTACCACGGCAAGCGTTGTTCCAAGTTTTTCTGCCGCCGCGCTGATTACCTCCTTCCATTGTTCCGTACTCAATTCCTCCTCATCGTTATACCCGTGTTCCAGGTCGCACACGCCGCATATCCGGCAGCGCAGATTACATCTGCCAGTAAGAAACAGCAGCAATACGGGACAATAACGGGGTGGCAGGCCTAGATAGCGGTTTATAATAACGTTTGACGTACGCCATGCATTTCTCAGTAATAATGGAAATATGGAGGGCAGTGGCTTCTGTTTCTGAGAGACTTTATTACTCGCCATGGGAGGTCTTGCCTGTGTCATTGTTTTTATGCGGGATGTGATAAGGCTTCCTTTGGTCGATTTTAGGCGAAGAAATGATTTCGAAAGTTCCTTCAATTGACAGCATCAAAATTAATGCACTCCATCATCAACGTTACGCCAAGATAGTGCTCTTTGAAGATGCACAACAAAAGTCCGGAAAAACCATATGCTCGGCCTGGAGAATCACTCTGGAATGCCGCGTCCTATTGCTGCAGGCCTGGTTACGATTGAATACACGCATACCGCGCCTGTATCCCATCTGCTCTTCTTCTGCCTGACGATACGGAACACTAATACTACACCTTGCCTTACATTGTGACACCCGGTTGTGCCCAACGCAACAAGTTTCCAGCATGCCAAAAATATATTATTGATCTTGCAGACAACCTACTTCAATTCAGCGCTTTCGCACAACAATTCGACCAGCCCCCTGTCCTAACATAAGATGAACCCATTTATTACTCCGGCAGGTCATTATCCCTGCTGATGCGTGTCAACTTGACTGCACAAGGCAGCTCTATATACCATTTTAGTGTTCTCACTTTCTCGCTTATCTGATGTTCTTAACGAATTCAGATAACTGTTTTTGCCGGTGTCCTCAAATTAACCATGGTTTCTTATCAGACAGTGTAAAGGCAGCAAGATTGCCTGCCCTTATACTGTCTGAAGATTATAGTGCAAACATGAAGATACTTATATTAAACCCTCCTGATGAAAATGTGGTTCCGGAATTTGCAGACACGCAAGGCAAGGGGTTTCTTGAGGCCGCTGATTTCGGTAAATTCCCACCGCTGGGAGCCCTCTATGTACTCTCCTATGTACAAAAGGTGCTTCCTCACCATCAATACTTACTTTTGGACTGCGTTGGTGAAGATATTTCGCACGCAGAACTGGGGAAACGTATCCATGATTTCTCCCCGGACGTAGTGGGCTTCACCAGTTTCACCATATCCCTTATTGATGTGATAAAAGCGGCTGAAACAGCCCGGCAAATGGCGCCCAACGCGCATTTATGCCTGGGAGGACATCACCCCACCGCATTTCCGGTGGAAAGCGTTTCCCTTGCTCTTTTTGATTCCGTTATCGTTGGCGAAGGGGAATACGCCTTTGCCGCCTTACTCGAATGCCTTGAAAACGGCGGGACTTATGGTTCTATCACCGGGCTTTACACGTCGGAAACCATCCATCACTATATTGACCCGAACATGCATGATCCGCGTTTTCATGAGTTCCTGCGTGTGCCGGCCGCCTATGTGGAGAATATTGATTTGCTGCCGCCGCCTGACCGCTCTCACATCAAGCATATCAACTACAAGAGCATTGTTGGTTTAAAAAATAAACTTGTAACAATACTGACCAGCCGGGGCTGTCCGTGCAAATGCACCTTCTGCAACGTACCCTATAAAAAGTATCGGCCCCGGAATCTTGAATTGGTCGTTGACGAAATTGAAACGTGTCTCGCTATGGGCTACAGCGAATTTCACTTGTATGACGATTTATTTAACATCACGGCCAAACGGGTGGAGGAGTTTTGCGGGGTGCTGGAACGCCGCAACCTCAATATTGTATGGGATTTTCGCGGCCGTGTGAACGGCATAACCTATGCCGCCCTAGCCCGCGCGAAAGCGGTAGGATTACGCCTTATATCTTTTGGCGTGGAAACGGGCACCGATGAAGGTCTAGCCCGGCTTAACAAAGGGGCTACCATCGCGCAAGTGGAACAGGCATTCCACTGGTGCAGGGAATTGGGTATCAAGTCCCTTGCGGACTACATGATTGGCGTGCCCACTGAAAAATGCGAGGACGATGTTCGCCGAAACATTGACTACCTGATTCAATTGGATCCCGACTATGCCCAGATAGGCATCCTCAATATTTATCCGAACACGGAACTGTATACGGAGGCCGTGTCGCTGGGACTGATTGAGGCCGGGCGTTGGGAGGCATGGTCACGAAATCCCCAGCCCGGCTTTCGTGTGGACCACTGGAATGAATTTCTGTCGGATCAAGAACTCGTACGGCTTCACCGGGAATCGTACCGCCGTTTCTATTTTCGCCCGCGCTATATACTGAAAAGAATTTTCGAATTGAATTCCTTTCATGAGCTCCGTTCGAATATTATCGGCGCCGTAAAGCTACTGACCAAGAAATAAGGCATCAGTGACCCGAAACCTTTTATCCCGGCCGGGTCGTCAATAGCCATAGTAACTTGAGGGCGCGCAGGGGGTGTGCCACAATGGCATAAAAATGCCGCATTAATATCCCGGGACGCATGTAGAACCTGATATAAAGATGGCGTCGGCGTTCTTGCATGGTTTTGGGAACATTCGCGTCTTTATATTCACACCGAAAAGGCAGCAAGTTAAAATATATCTCTTTTTCAACCTGACGAAAGAAAGGGGTTCCCGCATAAGGCACCATGGAATTTACCGTGATAAAATCCAAAGGTGCAGCAAGCATGCCTTGCAGTGTTTCTCGAAATTCTTCCTCTCCTTCGACCGGGGCGCCTACCATAAAAAAGCCGAAGGATTCTATTCCCGCCTGCTTGATCAGAAACAACTGGTTGTTTATGGTATGCGCATCAACGCGCTTATTCAGATAGTCCAGCACCTTCTGGGAATAACTCTCGACGCCCACAAGCACCCGTTTACATCCGGCACGGGCCATCCACTCCAACATTTCGCCTTCCAGCGTGTCCACACGAGAAAGACATGACCAGGACACCTGGAGCCGCGTATCCAGAATTCGTTTACAAATATCAATAACGCGCCGGCGATCACAGGTAAAGGTGTCGTCAAGGAAACGAATAAACCGTATCCCTCCGGATTTCAGGTGCGCCATTTCTGAAACGACCGTTTCCGGCGATTTAACCACCAGGCGTTTCCCATAGGTGCTGGTGCAATAGTTACACGAAAAAGGGCATCCCCGCGCGGACAGGATGGCGCCACAGGGCCCCCCGAAAAAGGCTTCTTCGTATTTCCCCGCATCAACAAGACCATAGTCCGGAAAAGGGATCCGATCCAGGTCCGCTATACGCTGCTCCTGGTTGGAAAACAACAGGCCCGCTTCACTCCATCCCGCAAGCCCCGAAACGGCGTCCACGCCGGCGCCCCGTGCTAGGGCGGTAAGATAGTGCGAAAGTGATTCTTCGGGTTCACAGCGCAAGACCAAATCCATCTTGCTCTTCCGGAGCGTTTCTTCCGGAAACACGCTGGGATAATAGCCGAATACGGCATGGGTAATTTCAGGAAAAGTTTCTTTGATATGGTCGAGACACGCCATGTCCTCACCAAAAGTCTCTACTCCGGCCAGCGAGACAATCATGTCGGGTGAAAGTTCCTTAACCAAGGTTAAGACCTTTTGCAGAGAATATCCCGAAGCGATGGCGTCAACGATATGGACGTTGACGTGGTTAATTTCTCTGACATAGGTTGCCAGTTGAACAAGGTCATGCGGGGGCAACAGGAACATGGGCGAATAATACGTGCACATGTACCGTCTTGATACCGACAAAGGGTGAGGCGGGTTTAAAAACAGGATTTTATTAACAGGCAACGTCACACACACAACCTTTAACTATGTCGCGTTGAGCACCAGCCTTAACGGGGGCTCCGCCAAAAGAAAATACATGATTAGAGCCGGAGATTCTGTTTACGTTTTGAGCATTATAAGGCAGCTAAAGACATTTGTGATAATCATCAACGACAACAATTTTGCGGTCCCAATAGTACTTATACGACTGAAATGAAAAGCCGTCTTGAAGTTCTCTGCAGGATATATCGGAGCAATAGGTACTTTAAATAAGCGATTGTCCGTCTGTTTGCACAAGTATGGTTACCCTGCTACACTGTGAGGCGCTGTCTTTTTCGGATGATTTCGCCGATGCGTTTCCCGCGCCCCAACCGAAACGGCAGGGTAACCCACGGGAATACCCGGCTGGGCGTCAGCAGCCTTTTGGCCGGAACTTGGCAGCAATGTCGTTAAACCGGTTTGAGGCCCATGCGCCAACATAGGACCCACCCATGAGGAAAGCACAGGAAGTTTTTCTTATCACAATAGTGATGTTTCTTGGCTTCATTATAAACCATGTCTATTTGCACCATATAGAAAAACCTTTAGAAAATCGCTATCAGGCGCAACTGTCTCATCTTTACCCGGCTATTTTCTGGGCGGCGGGTCACGGCCTGGGCACGACGGATGTAGATAAAATACCCGGCTTGTCTGAATTCATTTTTGGAGAGGTTGAGTCTTTTGACGTTTCAACGATTCCACAAGACGTTGGTCTCGTCCCGATAACCTCACCGGTCCGATCCCATTTATATTACGTTTACGCGGTGGGATGGATGTGGCGTCTTTTCGGTGTTTCACAAGATACGTTGATACTTTTCCTGATTTTGTTGCGTACGACAAGCACCGTCCTGATTTACGGCATATTCCGGATTGGGCTAGGCCGCTTGGGCGCGTTTATAACGACATTGATAACAGGCCTTTCTCCGGTATTACTCTGCGAAACCATGCTCATACGGGATTTTGCCCGGGCCCCTTTTCTATTCGCGGTGTTTCTGGTGATTTTATACATGTCCCTGTGCCCCCGTTCCCTCCGGGCCGCTCTCGTTCTCAGTATCCTGCTGGGAATTGTGCTCGGAATTGGCGTGGGATTCCGCTCCGATTTGTTGATAGGCCTGCCCCCGGTCATGCTGACATTGCTTTTTTTTGCACGTATCCGTAGAGAACGCCCGTTCCGGTACCGCGCAGCCTGCCTGATGTTGTTCCTGACCGCCTTTGTGCCCTTGTCGTACCCGATCCTGTTCTCCGGAGGTATGACCAGCGATCAGACACCACTCCACGCGGTGCTGCTGGGTCTGTCCCCGGATATGGAATCCGCCCTGGAATTCGGAGATGCTTCCTATGAAGTGATGCCGCATGCTGTCATTGCGGACTCCGCCAATCTTGGAGCGGTAAACGTGTACGCCCGGCGCAGCGGCATTAAAGAG
>JAKLHG010000156.1 GCA_022710255.1 Candidatus Hydrogenedentota bacterium | reverse complement strand
CTTGACAGTGAGATTATGGAAGGCTGGTTGCGTGAAGAAGACCCATCCCGCCTGGAACCGCTATGGGAAGCCGCCGATGCGGCGCGCAAAGCGTATGTGGGCGACGAAGTGCATTTGCGCGGCCTTGTCGAAATATCCAGTTATTGTATTCGCAAATGCGCCTATTGCGGCCTGCGCGCCGAACACCGGAACCTGCAACGGTATCGCATGACGCGGGAAGAAATACTGGAGTGCGCCCGGCAGGCGCGTGAGTACGGATACGGAACCGTAGTGCTGCAGTCGGGGGAAGATTATGGGATTACCCGGGAGTGGCTTGAGGACGTGGTGCGGGCCGTGAAAGAACAAACCGGCCTTGCCGTTACGTTAAGCCTGGGAGAACGCCCCGATGAAGACCTGGTCGCCTGGCGTGCCGCCGGGGCGAACCGGTACCTCTTGCGCTTCGAGACCTCGGACCGCGAACTATATGACCGCATTCATCCGCCCACCCTCCGGCAGGGGTTGAGTGACCGCATCGCGCTGCTGAAACGCCTTAAACAACTGGGTTATGAAGCGGGCAGCGGCGTCATGGTGGGCATTCCGGGACAAACGTATACCTCGCTTGCGCGGGATATCGCCCTCTTCCGGAAACTTGACCTTGATATGATTGGTGTGGGCCCCTTCATCGCCCATCCGGATACCCCCTTGGGTCGCGGCGAACTACCCCTTGCGCCGGACGGAGAACAAGCCCCCAACACGGAATCCATGACTTACAAGGTGCTGGCTTTAACCCGCCTCGCCTGTCCTGAAGCCAACATTCCCAGCACGACAGCCCTGGCCACGCTCAACCTGGCGCAAGGCCGTGAATTGGGCCTGATGCGCGGCGCCAATGTGGTCATGCCGAACCTCACCCCCGTCCGCTACCGTGCCCTGTACGAAATTTATCCCTCCAAGGCCTGCATCCGGGAGTCGGCCGGAGACTGCAGCGCCTGCATTCAGGCGCGCATACGCAGTATAGGCCGACTTCCGGGAACCGGACATGGTTCCCGGAAGCATTACCAGTCTGATATTCCCGGCATTCCGGCGCAGTAAGGCCGGACAGTACGGGAATGCTGTTGTCTTAATACCAGTAAATGGGCCAGAAATACTCGAATCCACCAAAGCCAGAGGACAAGATGGAAAGGAAAATGTAAACCCAAATGTAAATGAACCACTCCATTTTTACGCTCCTTTCTGCCGATGCACGGTCATCCGCTGCATCTGTTTCAACCGTTTCCTGTTCGATACTTCCTACACACCTATCATACACCATCCAACCGGGAAAATGTTACATTTCCCATTGAGGGTGTTCATAACGGCTTTCATCGGAACCGTATACCAGAATTACACCCACTGCTACAGTTTTCCTGCGCGGGGCCAAGACCGGAATTTAACCACACGGCCTCATCTATCCATCCAGACGAATACATGGCCCTTTTTATTCAAGAATCATTTTTTTGGTACCGATCTAGTTCTTCTTTCGGGATGCCGGCTTTCCCTTGTGCTGTGCGTGGTTATCCGTCAGTTTATCCCGCAGCGCCTGGAGCATGCGCAGGTTGTTTTCACTTAGCTGGTCTTCCAAAAGCAGGGCTTGTGTCTGTTCCCGCTTGGTGAGTGTTTCCCGGGCGCTTCGTTGGACCTGCCGTACCGAGTTAATAAAACTGTCCGCCTCCATGGTGAGTGTACCCATGCCCCGGCACTGGTCACGCAGGCTTCGGTCATTGCTGACCACGACACAGTTCATGCGGTTGGTTTGTTGATAAATCAACCGTTCAATTACGCTGTCGGCGGAGGTCTGATGGGGAGAAAAGAGGATATGAACCCCCGGCGCCTTGACTTCATGGGGCGCAATGGTACCGTTCCGATGCTGTTCCCGCCCGTCGAACACCACGGTTACCTCGTGGTCGCCCGAGAGGCAGAAACACTGCACATAATCGAGGAGCATGTCGCGTGCCCGTTCCAGGTCGAGGTGAGCAGCCGCCCGAAGCACAGTTGATTTGAGCATAACATTGTAGGCGTCGATGAAATAATGCGTTGCCATGGCAACTCCCCGGTCAGGCTTTCTCCGTCTTGTCGTGAACGTATTCCCGAAACACCCGCATGCCTATCCCTGTCAAGATATCATACGGAATAGTTCCCGCTCGTTCCGCCAGTTCTTCGGCGGTAATCTCCAATGCCCCGTCCGTGCCAATAAGGGTGGCGATGTCTCCGCAGGAAACATGGGGCAACGCCGTAACATCCACGACAATTTGGTCCATGGATACCGCGCCGAGAACGGGACAGCGCCGTCCCCGTATTAGCACATCGGCATTATTGGACAGCTGATACCGGTAGCCATCGGCATATCCCACAGGCAGGACGGCTGTTTGGATGGGGCCTCGTGCGGTGTAGGTACACCGATAGCCGATAGTGGCATACGTCTTGAGTTGGCGCACCTGGACTACGGTGGTTTCCCAGCGCAGCACCCGTCTTAGTGTGGACACGCGGGAAGCGGCCCTGCACGGCCAGATGCCATAGCAGATGAGGCCGGGACGCACCGCGTCGAACAGGCTGTCCCGGTAGTTGACGATGGCGGCACTGTTGGCGGCATGGGCTATTTCATAGGGGATTCCCGCTTTTTCCATTTGTTTTATCAACTGTTTAAACGCTTTGATTTGTCCCAGGGTAAAACTGTCATCCACCACATCGGCGGAGGGGAAATGGGTGCAGACGCCTTGAATGTCTATGTTGGTTATACATCTGAGGGATTGGAGCGTTTCCAGCGCTTCATCATATCCAATCCCCTGACGTCCCATGCCGGTGTCTATCTTGCAGTGTATCGGCGCCACACGGCGGGCTTCATGGGCCATGGCGCCCAGAGCCTCCACCGCGGCCATGTCGGAGAGTATCGGGATCAGCTTGTATTCGATAAACAGGCGCAGGACTTCTCGGGGCGGAGGGGTCATAACGAGGATGGGGGTTTCGATGCCGGCGTCCCGGAGACGAATCGCCTCTTCCACTGCGGCAACGCCGAGAAGTTTGGCGCCACTTTTGATAGCGGTTTGGGATATGGGTTCCAGGCCATGGCCGTATGCGTTGGCCTTTACGATCGGGATTACGCCAATGGCCCGGCCCACTATCCGTTGCACCAGCGCCAGATTGGACGCGTAGGCATCCAGGTTAACGATGGCTTTGGACGGATATCGTTGCGGCATTGCCAGCCCTTCCGGTTACAGTTGATGTAGTCTCAGTGCATTCCAATTGACCCAGGTGAACTGTATGCCGGAATAGATGGTATAGACGGCCACCAGGATAATGCCACCCAGGGATAGGTATTCCAGCCATGCGCTGTAGGTAGCGGGAGCCCCGGGCAAGACGGCGCGAAGCGCGGGTACCGCGAGGATAATGCGCCAAAAGATGACGAGGGCCAAAATAATAAAAACATAGGTCATTTGAATAGCCGTTTTGGCTTTGCCCCAGGCGTTGGCCGGGAGGATGACGCCATCAGACGCGGCCAGGGACCGGGCGCCTGTGATCAGGTATTCCCGCGCCAGGATGGCAATGACGGCCCAGCCGGGAATTTTAAGGTCCGGTACGCGCATCAGCATGACAAACCCCGCGACCATCAGGATTTTGTCCGCAACCGGATCGAGCAGCTTACCGAAGTTGGTAATCAGGTTTTGTGCACGCGCAATCTTCCCGTCATAGTAGTCGGTGATGGCAGCGGCCGCGAACAAACCATAGGCAATAATATAACACGCCACATGGTCGAACGACATGAAGAGCACGAAGAATGCCGCGAGTACGCACCGGCCCAGTGTGAGGATGTTTGGCAGGTTCATAATGCCTGTATCTTAACAAAACCGTGATATGAAGGGCGAAAAAATATCTCCAACCGCAAGAGTCTCTTGAGAACATCCTACGTGTTCGTAATGTTGATGTATTAAAAGGCCCCGGATGGTAGGTATCTCAAGGGTGACCCCCGTCATGGTGTTTTGCATGGGCGATAATTTCTGTACGACAACGAGAGCACCGGCTCTTTCAGCGGTACATCACATAAACCAGATTAGGAGTTCCATGAGCCTGCCTTGCCGGTTGGGCCTCCTTTGTATTCTCACAACATACATGAATGCAAGGAGTTAACTTCAATTGCCGGAAGACAGTACCGTTCCCGCACAGGATGGTGGAAGAAACATCGGCACGTTTCTCAACGAGTAACCGCTGATTTTTTTTGTATGTTCATCAGTTGGCACTATTCTTGCTCTCCTCAAGATACCTGTACAGACGTACGCTGGTGGCCCCGGGTGAATTTATCCGCCTGAAAGGAGGTAGGACTTGTATGAGGCGGCACAACTTCGGCGGACGCCTCTTTTATATAAGTCTGACAGGGGATGCCCTTATTAGAAAACCGTTCACGCTCAGAGCGGTAAAACAGTCAACTGTAGGAGAAAGTATTCCTGTGTTAAAGAAAATCTTTTGTTTTGCCGCGCTTTTTGCGGTCATGGTTCCCGGCGTTTATGCTGATCTTCAGAATGTGGAAGTCGGTGGTTCTATCCGGATACGCGGGAATTACTACAACTTTGATAGCCTTGGGGACATGAGTTGGATAGAACAACGCACCCGCCTGAATGTCAAAGCGGACTTTACCCGCGACGTATCCGCCTTTATTGAATTCGATTATTACAGTGGTTGGGGGGATGATTTCCGGTCCGATTATCTGAGCGGCGCGGATACCCGTTCCGGCGGGGACGACAATGTTCATCTCTACCAGGCGTACGTGGAAGCGCGCAACCTGTGGGGCAGCCCTCTCTCGGCACGCGTCGGCCGCCAGGAGCTCAGTTTCGGCACGGAATGGCTGGTTGGCGTCAACAACGCCGCAGCTGTTTTTACGGGCCTTTCCTTTGATGCCTTGCGGCTGACTTGGAGCAACGACACCTTTTCGCTGGACGCCGTGGCGGCAAAAGCAGCGGAGAGTTACGGGGACTTTGGAGATGAGGATACTGATTTCTATGCGCTGTACTTTTCCTATACCGGTATTGAAGATATCACCCTGGACGCGTACTGGATGTATCTGCGGGATGCGTCCCCGACACTGGCGGCTGACACCTACATGCCCGCTGAAGAATTAGACCTGCATACCGTGGGTCTCAGAGCGGCCGGCGTTATAGGCGGGTTTGACTTTGATGTGGAAGCGGCCTACCAGTTTGGCGATGTAACGGGACTGCCTTCCGCGTGCCCTTACGGGTTTGGCGAGGCGGATGTGGAATATGATGTCTTCGCCGTGAATTCCGAAATCGGGTACACCTTTGAAACGGCCTGGTCCCCCCGTCCCTTTGCGCGGTTCGCCTATTTCGGCGGCGGAGATACGGACTACCTCAAAGGATTCTCCAATGACCGGAACCTACCGTTCAACCGCTTGTTTTCCAATTGGGAGTATACCGAGTTCTTCGCCAATACTGACGAATCCAACCTGCTCTATTACGCCTTGGGTATAGGCGCTGTGCCAACGGAAGCGGTCTCGTTGCAGCTGGTATGTGCCTATTTCGAAGTGGATGAGAATGTGCCCAGCGTCGGCTGGTGGCTTGGAAAGCCGGATTCAGACCGTCAGGTCGGGCTTGAGGTCGGCTTGTACGGTGATTACCAGTACAGTGAGGACCTGGTGATCCGCGCGGGATATGCCCACTTTTTCGGACGCAAGGGTCTGGAACAAAACTTCTTCATATTGAACGGGCTTGACGCGTGGGGCGGTGAAGAAGACGATGACTACGACTACGTCTTTCTGGAGACGGAACTGGCGTTTTAGTCAAATCCGCTGAAGACGGGTCCTGTCTGGTTGAAGCCCCCGGAACTCATGACGTTCCGGGGGCTGAATGTTGTTGCGTAAGTGCACAGAAAACCAAGCATGGGTATACATAACGCCCGCATTGGAATCGTGTCCGATGCGGGCGGTAATCATTCAAACGATGGTGTTCGGATTTAAGCGGCGCCGCCGAAGAGGATGCCTGACAAGAACTCAAACATGCCATTCAGAAACAGGTCCAGGAAAAACGTTACCGTCTTATCCACGAGCAGTGATAGCAAAATGCCAAGGTCCATGGTTAATTCCTTTCTTGAGGGGAATATCCCCGGTTAAGATTTTCTGATAGCCCCGGTTTTCCGTTCTGAAATGCCTGTGCCATTCGAGGACAGGAAACCAACCTTCACATCCCTGTGTTATTCAGGGGCGACAGCGCCCAGTACCAAATCCCGCAGCCACCCGGCGAAAAAATCAAAGGTGACTTTAAACAATTCTTTCAGCAATTCAAGAAGCAGCATGGCAATTCTCCTCCATTTGTTGTATGGATACCTGACAACAATCTTGTGAAACACATCCTGCGGCATCATCGGAAGGGATGACACGCATCAGGCGGCACTACCAATCCGCCTGTTTGCAATAGCGCAAAGTTCATGCCAATTCAAATTTTCCGGGTGGTGACACCCCTGTCTGGTGAATAGACCGTAACCGGGTACCCCATGATTTTCCGCATCAACTGTTTGTAATAAGGCCTTATTCTTGTTTGCCCGGGTAACCTGGTGCCCATACGCAGCGAACCCGCTTGCCCCGTATTGCGAGAAAAAGGCCTACCCAGAGAGAGCCTTATCGCCATGAAACCTACGGAGGGGTAGCATATTATTTATTTAAAATCCATGGCCCCCGGTGCTCAGCCATTATCTTCCAAAGCAAAACTATCCCCTTCTTACAGCCTTTTTATCCATATGCGACCTCATTACGAACGCTGTGCATCTTCATCTATTTACTTTGGCACGTATTGTGCTTATCTTTCGTTGAATACTGTTCTGAAGGTTTTAACCGGGTGTGCGGGTTCCCGGCTGGTCCCGCCGCCAACAGCAAACAAAGGAGGTCCGGTGAAAAAAATAGAAGCCATTATCAAACCGTTTAAGCTCGAAGAGGTGAAGGATGCTCTGGCGCACGTTGGGATACAAGGGTTGACCGTTTCCGAGGTACGGGGATTCGGAAGGCAAAAAGGGCACAAGGAAATGTATCGCGGCGCTGAGTACGTGGTTGAATTCCTGCCCAAGATCAAACTGGAAATCTTCACGTCAGATGACAAGTCCGCGGCGGTTGTGGAGGCCATTTGCGGCGCGGCGTCCACCGGTCACATCGGTGACGGCAAGGTCTTTGTGCTTCCCGTCGATGAGGCCATCCGCATCCGCACGGGCGAGACGGGAGATGCCGTGGTGACATGAAATCTTCAACCCCGTGAGTATTCAACATAACAAGTACCCCGATGGAAGTGTAACAACGAAATGAGGATTTAAAGGATGAACATACGACAGGAAATTAAGACCAACATGCGGCGGAGCGGACTTTTCCTTTTCGCAGCCATACTTGCCGGGCTTTGCTGTGTCACGCCCTTTGCCCGGGCTGAAGAAGCGGCTTCAGCATTGGCCGATACCCGGGTAATGCTGGACACGCTGTGGGTCATGCTTGCCGGATTCCTGGTATTCTTCATGAATGCCGGATTCGCCCTGGTAGAGACGGGATTCTGCCGGGCAAAGAATGCCGTTAATATTTTATCGAAGAATTTCATTGTGTTTGCCATCGCGAGCCTGTCCTTCTGGGCTACCGGCTTCGCGCTGATGTTCGGTGACGGCAACGCGCTGCTGGGATGGTCAGGATTTTTCCTCATTGGCGCCGACAACAGTCCGCTTACGGGTGACGCCTATGCGGGTGTCTATACCGCGCTCAGCTGGCCCGGTGTACCCCTGGAAGCCAAGTTTTTCTTCCAGCTGGTTTTTGCCGGCACCGCCGCAACGATTGTTTCGGGCGCCGTGGCGGAACGCATCAAATTTCAGGCATACATCCTGTTCTCTGTATTTCTGGTGTCGCTCATGTATCCATTTACGGGCCACTGGATTTGGGGCGGCGGCTGGCTGAGTACTCTCATGGATACGGCGTTCCTGGATTTTGCCGGTTCCACCGTGGTGCACAGTGTGGGCGGTTGGGCCGCATTGGCGGGCGTGCTGCTCTTGGGGCCGCGCCTGGGAAAATACCGGGCGGATGGTGGTATTAATGCCATTCCCGGGCACAATATGGCCCTGGCTACGCTGGGCGGCCTC
>JAKLHG010000155.1 GCA_022710255.1 Candidatus Hydrogenedentota bacterium | reverse complement strand
ATCGGGGTCAAATTCCCTGAAATCCACCCCCGTTGCTATAAATTCGATGGTGTCGTTCCCGACCCATTTCGGCGAGTCGCACAACCCCGGATAGGGATCCAATCTGCCAAGGCAGGAAAGGGTGGAATACTCATATAACTCCCCGGACGTGTACTCAGCGAGACCTCTTATGTTGCGCGCATCCACAAGGATATCCGAAATGCGGTATATCGCCAGGGCCGGATGCCCTTCGCCTTCGGAAAGTATCACCACCTTGTCCCCGTCCGGGGACTGTTCCACATGGTCGACGGAACAGATATTCATTTCTTTCGGAATAGCCAGTATCACTTCCAGGGTATTATCCCTGGAAACAGAGTAGAAGCGATAACTGGTATCCATGTCCTCGATGACAACAAAGCCCCGGCATTCCGGATGGTCCACCGGAAAGAATTTCATGTTTTCAAACTCCAGCCCATGGGCCATACAACATGCCAGGAAGGCGCAAAGTAGCGCTGCATATCTCATGCCGGGTCTCCTTGTTACGTTTTTACAACGCTCACCATGGTATCACACTGTCAGGAGAAGCTGTCCTTAAAGGCGCACGAGAGTAACCCGCCTTTAATATCGTCCGACCACACTGGGGACAAAAAACGCGTGTCACCCTTCTTTATAAAAAGCGTATTCAGGTGGGCGTACCTTCCCAGGTGCGCCGCAGTGCTGTAATACACGCCATGACTGTGTCCCATGGCGCACCCGGGAAGGCACGCCCACTAAGAATCTCTTTCTTTGTTCCATTAAAATCCTGACGGCGGCATTACCGCAACCCGTCAACACGCCGGTGCAGCCGTCCGCAACACATTACGGCGGTATATCTTAATTCAACCCGGCCATGAACCGCATGGGCCGCGAACGCCTTCTCCAGCGCGGCGATCATGGTCTCCTTCCGCGGCGATGTATTGGGCATATAGCTGGACGATACCATGCGCCCCGTAATAGCCTCGAGATCATAATAACAGGCATGTTCAAGGCGCATCCAGACGGGGGTTGACGGCGCGAAAAACCGTTCAAGCGCCGCCGCGGACACGCTGGCATGAGACACGGGCACCGCTTCCATCTTGTACCGGTCCACGATCTCCTGATAGGCGGGGCCGAACCCGCGCGCAGGCTCCCGTTCATTCCAGACAATGGCTACCGCGCCGTCCGGACGCAGGATACGCAAAAACTCCCGGCGCGCCTGTTCCACATCAAACCAATGGAAGGCCTGCCCCACAGCCACCAGGTCCACACTTGCCGCCTCAAGACCGGTCGCCTCCGAAGTCCCGGCCACGCTGTGGAAGTTTTCCCGCCCCTGAAACACACGCTCCGCCTGTGCCCGCATCTCTCCGTTCGGCTCCACACCATACACCCCATAACCACGCGCCAGGAATACTTCCGACAATTTCCCCGTCCCGGAACCGATATCCGCCACCACGGCCCCTTCCGGCAACAGCCCCTCCTGTTCAAGAAAGGAAATCAGTTCCAAAGGATAGCCGGGACGAAACCGGGCATACTGCATGGCGCGATCACCGAAACGTTCTGTAGATGTGGTCATGTTGAACGTACCCCCGTTTTTGGCGGATGACAAGGAAAAGAAAATGGCGTTTCTCAATGGGCTTCCGCCCCCACAAGCACTTACAATACCCTGTTAACCGTCGATTTTCAACATCGTCGCCGGATATATTCAGAAAAAAGTGGGATATCCCTGCCCGAAGGGGGAAATACCCCGTGGCATGCTGTTTGGAGTACGAGACCTGGAATATCCGGGTCACTATTATTTCCGCAGTCGCTGGCTTTGTTCCAGTTCATAGGGCAGCACGGCGGCGAACCAGATGACAAAAATAGTCAGCCCCCAGATGGACAGGTGCTCCAGTAGGGGAAATGAACGGAACCCCTTTTCCACATAGCCCCAATAGGTGCTCATTTCTTCCCGGGACGCATACAGGGCCGCATAGATCGCAGCGTAAAGATAGCGCCATTCAAGCCGCAAGCCTATGGCCGCAAAAACAGGCAAGGTGACAGAAAATGGCCCCATTAGTTTCAAATAGGGCAGTTTTCCCTCGGCATTGAATGTCCCACGGGTCACCATATCCCTGAGGAGCAGTATCCAATGCCATAGTATGCCTACGCCAAAACCTATCGCGATGGTTACCGCTGTTTTCATGTGAACATGCCGGTATTCCCACGCGCCGAATACCTTGCCGTGGGCATCGGGAAACAGGCCTGTAAGAATAATGGCCACACAACCCAAGATGAAAAACAGGGAACCCACCCATGCCCCCACCTCGGATACAACGGCAAGTTTGCGTCGGATATAGAGGACGATGGGGATCATGGCGGCCCCGCAATAGACCATGGCCAAGGTAAATATCCAGTAGAATTCCGGGTTATGCCTGTCGTCAAAACTGCCCAGCTCGCTCAAGGTATGGGTCATTACCGAATACGGATGCAGGCTGGTATACCCTCGAAAAGCACAGTAGATTAATCCCCAGTACCCGACCGCAAGCAAGGCCAGATGCAGCCGGATTTCGACCGGGGTGTGTTCCCCTTTTATCCAACGTTTCAACGCTTCCATAACTATTCCTGACCGATACGCCGGGCCCTTGACCTGGTTTGCGTAACAGCATACAGCGATAATATGTGAGTCCCCCTTAAAAGGACTGACATCCCCCAAAACAAAAGGTTAAGCATAAGCACTCAATAATCGTTATTGCACATGGCACCTTGTCTCATCTTATTGTACCATCTGTTTCTGTGGGCCTGACTATGTTCCTGGCCGATATTTTGA
Organism: Candidatus Hydrogenedentota bacterium; assembly: GCA_022710255.1. Taxonomy (GTDB): domain Bacteria; phylum Hydrogenedentota; class Hydrogenedentia; order Hydrogenedentales; family CAITNO01; genus JAAYBJ01. The sequence continues at coordinate 5,332 of JAKLHG010000155.1, read as the reverse complement.
CCAGAACGCCGGCATGTTTGTTTCAGGAAGTGGCCTGCAAACGACTTGGTATATAATGTGATTTTAAGTACCTACGCTTCGTCCGGGACTTCGCCCGGAAGAAGTGGCGCCTGCGGCGCAACCATCAGATATTACGCCACTGGGAACGCAGACATCCTTGCCGGCAGGGCTAACATCATAGACTATCTTGCCCGCGCCAGCCGCCAGAGATGGCGGCGCTCCCAGTATTTTCAAACTCATAACTAATTGTCAGCGAAATGGCCGTAAGCGCCTAGACGTCCTTATCTTCCCACCAACGGTTAATATCCGTATACTGTACCTGAAACCGGTCTTTCTTCAGAACAACATAGGCGGTATCTTCAGGCAGTTCTATGGACAGGACGGTACCGCCCGCTTCTTCCGAAAGCGTTGCCGGTGCAAGCGTGTTGTCCACGCGGATAACCGTAACAAACTCGAGCGCTTTTTCCGGTGTTCCCGTGGCGGCGGTAACATGCCATTCCTTGAGGTTAATGTTGGCCCAATCGTGTGGCGGCGGATCAAATTCACTGGTCTGTGAAAAAGCAAGTCCATCCGGTTTCATGAATGTGATGTCCAATTTTCCGGCATCGGTTTCCAAGTAGAGCATCTGCGTGCCCAGGGCGAATGGCTGTTGCGCGTGCAGCAACCATTGAAACGTGGAAGGTTCCGGTGCTTCGAGGAGGTCATGAATGACGATGACACCGGGCTTGAAAAAGAAGATGCGCCGCGCACAGCGGTCCAGGGTTTCATAACTGTCGCCCGCTTCGCCCGTAACCAGGTCAAAAACATTACTGGTATGGAAATGGGTGATTTTTCCCTGTGACTTGACCGTATGGGGATACTGCCCTTCGCCATTCGCCAGGATGGCATTATCGGACTTCGTTTGCCACATCCAATCTTTATGATGGGGACTGCCGTAGATGTCGCGCTGCCCCGATTGTAGCAACATGCGTTTGCCGCGAAGGTTTAAGAGGAAGGCATTGTTGGCATTGTAGCCATGGCTTTGGGTGCCGAAGGGGCTCGATTTGAAATGGATCTGGACGTTATCCTCCCCGTTAAGCAAGGTGCTGTTCAGTGCGGCCAGGCCGGTTTCCCGGAATACCCTGGAGGACGGCAGCGTATCGGGTGAACGCGCTTCCACACGGCGCTCCCGGGCCGCCGTCAAAAAACCGAAGTAGCCGCCGGGACCGGTATCGCCATGCTGTTCAGCGTACCATTGCCAATAGGGGTTGTCCGAAACCGCCGCCATCTGGCCCATGAAGGAAGCAATCCGTTTCGAGGAGGAACCCTGTGCCAAGTCGCCGAAGGCGCCTGTTTCGGTGCCGGGCGGACAGACATACAGGCCGAAGTCTCCCGCATGTTTAAAGAAGGGTTTGTCAAAGGCGTTGATATCGTAGGGCTCCCGCATGGCCAGCGCCCAGTAAAGAAAACGGCTCAGGTAACTGAGCCAATAGGCCTGGCCTTCATGCCAGCCGCCGTCGGCATCGCCCCAAACGGGATAACAGGTGTAGAAGATCGTCATGCCATAATCCAGCCAGCCGGGCGCTTCCGGGATGACATCATGAAACACGGTGGCCAATTCGCCCAATTTATGCCAGGCGCGGTTGTGGTGACTGCTGTAGGGCTGCCACAAATGTTTTCGTTTACGGAGGCTGTCGAAACAGTCCCGGCCGCGCACATGCATGACATCTATGACGCGCTGTCGCTCTTCGGGCGTCAGCAACTCATGGATCCAGGTATAGGTCCGGGACGGCAGGTACAACAGCGGCATGGCGGCTTCGTCATTGTAGGTGTAGTTCGTTGCGCCTTTTGGATCCCATTCGCACACCGCCAGCAGCAGGTCCCGGGCGGCCTCGCCATAACGCCGGTCGCCGCTGAGTTGATAGACAAATGCCAGGGTAGCCGCGCCATCGGCCGCCTTAATGCCGTGGGTCCGGTTGCCCCACCAGATGCGCCGCCATTCGTTGCCCTTGCGTTCCGTGCCGGGGGGATACTTGGGCGGTTCGCTGGCATCGGGGGGCGTTTCAAGCAAGCTATCGGCTTGTTTCAGCAAGGTGGTCCAGCGCTTTGACAAAGGCCCCTCAGCCAGCCCGCGCAGCCGCACCACCTCGGCGGCATCCATGAAAAGGCGCGGGTGTGCTGCGGGAATACGCGCTATAAGATCCTCCAGGGCGGGCATGGGAAAGGCTACACTATCCTCTGGCATGGTAAACCCGCGGGGCGTGCTCCACACGGAAAACAGCCCTTGTTCATCTTTGCCACGATAACGCCAATAGTAGGCGCCCGGATTCAAACTGCGGTCAGGACAATGGGCCGACCAGGAAAGGGCTTCCCTGCGATAGACAACCGTTTCAAAACCCCTGTCCGAGGCGACCTCAAGTTCATAGGAAACCGCCGTATCCTCCGGACGCCAGCTAAACGGCGGGGGATTGGTCTCTACTACCGCATGCTCTTCCGGCCGGAATCCCCAGGTTCCCGGTTCCGCGGGACCTTCGTTCAGTTCCCAGGCGGGTGTTGCCAAACAAAGTGGACTCGCAGCCAGGAAAAAGAATAGAAGGGCCTTTCGAATCATAAACACCATGAAAACATCTCCCTGATTGTGGTTCTCGATATGTCCCTCTGCGGTATGCATCTCCTTTTACACCCAAAGCAAGAGTTATGATGCCCATGTACCCTTGGGTATGTCAAGGATTCAGATCAAGTAATATTCCGTTTCACTGTGTCTATATTGACACCGTTGGGCTAAAGGGTTTCGCTGTCGGTATTCTTTCCTGTGTCCGCAAAAAGGGGACTACCAAATAGCAGCAAGGACTGACAAACAGCCTCTATGCTGCAATCATTGGCTATTTAGCAGTCAGTCCCCTTTTTGCTCCGTCTTCTTACTTGCTTTTAGTCCAACAAAGTTTTTCAGTTGGCAGGGCAACTGAAAAAGCTTATTCGTTCCCGCCCCTTGGCCCGAGAACGAATTCAAAGTCTGGACTATACATCATGGTACCTACCCCAACAAAGGGTCCTCTCATTATTGCAGCGGGCAACAGTCCCATTTTTTCTCGTTATATAGGACAGAATTTGGGCGGCAACTGATATCATAGCCCTTTAAAATGATAGGATATCCCTGCGAGTTTCAAAGAGATGTTGTAACTTAAAACAGGAGAACACGCATGAAGCGCATGTATCTGCCTCAATCCGTTGTGCTGTTGCTGGTGCTGGCTTCCTTTTCCACACAGGCATTAACCACCCTCTATATTTCCCCTACAGGCAATGATGCCTGGTCCGGACAAGTACCCTTGCCGAATGCCGGGGGAACCGACGGGCCCCTGGCCACGCTGGCCGGAGCGCGAACCAGGATCAGGGAGACCAAAACCTCGGGTGGATTGCCTGAGGGCGGCATTCGCGTGGAACTGGCGCCCGGCGTCTACCGGCTTGCAGAGCCCTTTACCCTTGAGGCTGAGGATGGCGGAACACCGGAGAACCCCGTTGTATATGCCGCTTCTACAAAAGGCCAGGCGATTCTCAGCGGCGGGGTGGCGGTGGATACGTTTTCACCGGTGACCGATGCCGCGGTGCTGGACCGGCTGGATGCGGCTGCGAGGCCTAATGTGGTTCAGGCGGATTTGAAGGCGCTGGGCATTACAGACTTCGGTTCGCCGGCGGGTGGCGGCATGGAACTTTATTTCCGCGGCAAACCCATGACGCTGTCTCGCTGGCCCAATGAGGGCTTCACCACTATCCAGGATATCGTGGTGGAGGACGGACATCAAATCCACGGCATCAAGGGGAGCAAGACCGGCCTGTTCACCTACGAGGGCGACCGGCCCGCGCGATGGGTTGGAGAAACGGACGGCTGGACGCACGGCTACTGGTTTTGGGACTGGTCGGACCAGCGCCAGAAAATCGCTGAAATTGATTTGGAGAAATCCCAGATCCGGCTGGAAGAGCCCTATCATACCTACGGTTACCGTCCCAGGCAATGGTATTACGCGTACAATATGCTTTCCGAAATTGATCAGCCGGGGGAATGGTATGTGGACCGTGAGTCGGGCGCCCTGTATTTCTGGCCGCCGGAGGCCACCCAACCGGGGGATATCCAGGTTTCGGTATTGTCCAATCTGGTGACGATTACTAATGGCGGATATCTTGTCCTGCACGGGCTGGTATTCGAGATGTCCCGCGATCTGGCCGTAAGCGTCGGTGACGGCGAAGCGGTGCGCATAGCGGCCTGCACGGTGCGCAACTGCGGTGGCGACGCCATAAGCGTGTCCGGCGAAAAGGCGCATACCGTATTCGGATGCGACATCTATCAGATGGGCGGCGGCGGCATTAGCCTCAGCGGCGGCAACCGTGAAACGCTCACCCCTGCCGGACACCTGGCCGAGAACAACCATATTTATGATTACGGACGTTGGTACCGCATGTACCGTTCCGGCATCAACCTGCAAGGGGTGGGCAACCGGGCCGCCCACAACCACATCCATAACGCGCCGCACATCGGCATCAACTTCGGAGGCAACGATCACTGCATCGAGTTTAATGAACTCCATCACGTGTGCCTGGAATCCAACGATGCCGGGGCCATGTACACCGGCCGCAACTGGACCATGCGCGGCAACATTATCCGCTACAATTACCTGCACGAAATTCTCGGCTATCTAGAGAAGGGCTGTGTGGGCGTATATCTCGATGACATGTTCAGTTCCGCCGACATTATCGGCAATGTCTTTTACAAGGTAACCCGTGCCGCTTTTATCGGCGGCGGGCGCGACTGCAGCGTGGTGAACAACATCTTTGTGGATTGTGATCCCGCGCTGCATGTGGACGCGCGTGCCCTGGGCTGGGCCCATTACCATGCCGATGAGTGGATAGAAGAAGGCACTACAATAGGCACCCTGTCCGGCATTCGCTACAAGGAACCGCCCTATAGCGACCGCTACCCGAAGCTGGTTGGCATTCTTGAAGACGAACCCAAAGCGCCTAAAGGCAATCTTATTGCCCGCAATATCTGTGTTGGCGGCAAGTGGGACGGCATGGAACCCCTCGCCAAGGAATACCTGACCTTCGAAAATAATCTGATAGATGAAGACCCACATTTTGTTGACCGGGCCCGGCGCGATTTCCGTCTGAAGGACGACTCACCGGCCTTTGATTTCGGCTTTGAAGCTATTCCCATGGACCGCATCGGTCTTTATGAACACCCGGACCGGGCAAGGTGATGACTTGCGTTTTGTTTTTCGACTCTGGTTCCCAAATTCATATTTGGGAACCCCAACACATGGACTAAAGAGAAATGGAATTTCAGGAGAGAGTAGGTTCCCAA
>JAKLHG010000154.1 GCA_022710255.1 Candidatus Hydrogenedentota bacterium | reverse complement strand
GAAAAAACCGGAATGACGTAGGCTTGGCGGTGATAAGATGGAAAACAAGGCTTTGAGACGGAATCGCTAGTTGTTTTCATGAGTCCCCTTTCAGGAGCCCTCCTCCTGCCAGCGGCTCTGCCGGTGGTTGTCGGTCCTTTTTCCCGCGATATTCATTGAGGATAAAAGCATAGTATTCACGAGGGCAGGGAGCCGCCTTTTAGATAAAACGCGGACCGATGCGATCCTCGCGGTGTTTTTTCGCCGGGGAGGGCGCAATATCAAGTTGGGATGTTCTGAGTGCGGGGTCGGATGGATACAGGGGGGAGGAAGGGAGACAGGAGTATTATGAGGGGCTGGGTGTTTTAGGCGCCAAAACCACCATATTGTTGCGGTGAACCACCTCATCGAAATCCTTGCGCCCCAATATGGACGCTATGGCGGAACTTTTCCTTCCTTGAATAGCGCGCAGTGCTTCGCTGTCATAATTTACCAGTCCCCTGGCGATAACCTCTCCCGAATGGTCAACTATACGAATGGCCGCCCCGGCGTTGAATTTACCTTCAACACCTGTCACACCCGCCGGCAAGAGGCTCTTACCGTGTTGAACCAAGGCATTGCGGGCACCTTGATCAATTGAAACGGCGCCGGAAGCCGAACGCCCAAAGGCAATCCATCGTTTTCGCTGGGACAGGATTTCCTTTGCGGGGAAAAAACGCGTCCGGGCGGCTTCGCCGGACAGGACCCGGTGAAGAACCTGCTCCTGGGTTCCAGAGGTAATGATACAATCCACCCCGGCGGCGGTGGCAATCTTGGCCGCTTCGATTTTGGTGCGCATACCGCCCGTGGAGGCGACGCTGCCCGCACCCCCGGCGACAGCCTCGATATCCGGTGTGATGTGTTTAATGTCCCGGAGCAATACCGCCCCGGCATCCTCCTGGGGGTTCCGGTTATACAGCCCCGCCACATCGGTTAACAGGATAAGCAGGTCCGCGTTTATCTTGGCGGCTATTTTCGCGGCCAGGGTATCGTTATCGCCGAATCTGAGTTCTTCCGTTGCCGTGGAATCGTTTTCGTTGATAATAGGCACCACGGTGCCGAGTGCAAACAGGGTGTTCAGTGTATTCCGGATGTTGAGATAGTTTTGCCGGGCGTCCAGGTCCGCCTGGGTCAACAAGACTTGGGCGGTGGTGAGGTCTCCGCCATAAGCGCGGAAAAGCGTTTCATAGTAGTGCATCAGTCTCGCCTGGCCTATGGCGGCGACAGCCTGTTTTTCCGGAAGTAACACGGGACGTTTTTCCATCTTGAGGGCGTTCATACCGCAGCCGACCGCGCCGGAACTTACGATGACGATATCCATTCCCCGGGTATGCTTAAGGTCACAAACCTCATTTACAAGGTGCTCAAGCACATGTCCTTCAAAACCGAGTTTTCCGGCAAGCAGGTTGGTGCCTATTTTGACGACCATACGTTTAATTTGTTTTGAAGAAATCTTCATAGATCAAAGGGGCTCCGGTGTTGCATGCGTTTTGCGTGTTCCCGGGTAAGAACGGGTCTTTGCAGGTCATCAGGAAACAGCATGCTGATTATGGCAGTATTTTGCCACAAAAGGCTCCGCAAGTTGTATATCATAAGGGCCCGAGTGGTGGAAATGTGCGCGGAGGCTGCCCGGTTATGGTTATGATCATCGGGTCTATGATAAAATTGCAGGCGCGTTGTATTCGCGTATGAATCCGTTGATATTCATCCTGCGGTGTGCCGGAATCTTTTCGGTCAGCGGGAGGGTATCCTTATCAGATAGGTTTTAAGGAATTCCGTTTCTACAGGGATAGGGTGCCGATATGTCAAGATCATGGGCATTTATTTGGTTTGCTGTGGCAATGGCCGTGTTGGTTGTTCAGCCCGTCTACGGGCGGGACTCCGGGCTTGTGCTGATGCGTGAGGCCGGATTTAGGGGTCCGCACCAAATTGAGGTGCGCCTTTCGATTACAGGAGACGAAGGTGCCTTAAGTGACCTGCTGGCCCTGGGTATGGAAGAAGTGCTTCCGGCAGGATGCGCATACAACGGTTCGTATGCAGAATACTATGGAGCGGAGGGGAAAAATCAAGGGGTCGAGAAAAATGTTTCAGTCCGGGATTGGGGTGATCGCCTCGAGTTTTATTGGATTCAAATCCCGGTATTTCCCGTGCAATTGGTTTATGGTTTGAATGTTGATACCTATGATTCTTCGCAGACAATTTCAGGCGCAATGTATGCCTATACAACACAGGAATGGTTCAAGACAGACTCGCCCGTTACGCCTATCAACGCGATAGAATGTCTCACGGCCGTTCGAGAAGTTTCGGAGAATCCCTACATCCCCGGTCAGACCATTACCGTCAATCTCCAGGTTAACAGTCTGTGCGAGGAGCCTGTTGCGGCATTGCGGGTCGTGGATGATTCCAGTATGGACTGGGTTCTTAAGTCCGCGGAGGTTAGTTATCCCGGGTGGGGCGGTGCTCCTCCCCAGGTGGATTTGCCTCAAGCCGGATCAGTCGGTCCCTTTGAATTCGCATGGGACGAGACGCCCCCGGTATTTCCCTTGCTGGTGACGTACGTGATGGACATACCCCTGACCGCGGCAGTGCCGGTGACGCTTCAAGGGCAATTGTTTTACACGTTGTCCGGTTCTGAGATGATGGATTCCCTTCCCTCCGTCACCCTTGAAGTCGAAGCGCCGGTTGATGAAGGGGAAGGCGAGGCTGTTGCTGAAGGTGAAAATGAAGGTGAGCCCCAGCAGACCGCCTCCCTTTCCGGTGTGGTGCGTAATGCGGATACAGGATTACCGCTGGCGGATGTATTGGTTTCCCTGATGCCCGGGGCTTATCAGGATGTTACGGGGACACTCGGTGTGTTTTCATTTGCCGGGCTCAGTGCCGGCACCTATACACTAACCGCGACAAAAGAAGGCTTTGACGGCTATAGCACGGGTATCACCCTGACTGCGGGTATAAATTTACGGGATATTCAATTGGAACCTCGTGCCGTCGAGGGAGAAGGCGAGGGTGTTGTTGAAGGTGAAAATGAAGGTGAACCCCAGCAGACCGCCTCTCTTTCCGGCGTGGTGCGTAATACCGGTACAGGATTGCCGCTGGCGGACACGGTCCTGGTATTAACGCCCGGCGATCTTCAGCTTACAACGGGGACGCTGGGTTTCTTTTCCTATGCCGACTTGGTTCCGGGTGCGTATGTCCTGACGGCAACCCGGTCGGGGTATCAAGATTACAGTCAGACCATCGTCCTTGAACCGGGTATTAATCTGCTTAATGTTTCATTGACGGTGCTTGTACAGGAAGGTGAATTGGAAGGGGAAGTTGAAGATGAGGGTGAACCTGAAGGGGAAGCGCCGCAACTGGGTTCTCTTTCCGGTGTGGTGCGAAACGCAACCACGGCATTACCCGAATCGGATGCGCTGGTTACGGTCATGCCGGGAAACTATCAGGCGACAACGGGAATACTGGGTACATTTCTATTTTCCGACTTGGCCCCCGGAACCTATGCGCTTAAGGTAACAAAAACGGAATTTGCCGACTTCAATCTGGATGTGGAGGTCGCTGCGGGTATCAATCTACAGAACATTCTGCTGCAACCTGTTGCCGCTGAAGGTGAAGGTGAAGTGGAAAGGGAAGGGGAAATGGAGGGCGAAACCGAGGGTGAGCCCCAGCCGACGGCGTCTCTTTCCGGCGTGGTACGTAATGCCGATACAGGGTTGCCGCTGGCGGAAACGGTCCTGGTCCTCACGCCAGGCGATTTTCAGTTTACAACGGGGGCACTGGGTTTCTTTTCCTATGCGGACCTGTTCCCGGGCACCTATGTCCTGACGGCAACACGGTCCGGCTATCAGGAATACAGTGAATCCGTTGTCATTGCCGAAGGTATAAATTTGCAGAATGTTTTATTGGAGCCCCTCGTGTCAGAAGGTGAATCCGAGGAAGAAGGTGAGGGCGAGGGCGAACCCGAAGGGGAAGCGCCGCAACTGGGTTCTCTTTCCGGCGTGGTGCGCAATGCTGTCACAGGATTGCCCGAATCGGACGCGCTGGTCACGGTCCAGCCCGGCGACTATCAGGATACGACGGGTATCCTGGGCACGTTTTCGTTTTCCAATCTTTCCGTGGGGACGTACGCAATCACGGTAAAAAAGACGGACTTTACCGATTATACGCTGTATGTGGACGTTCTGGCGGGTATTAATCTGCAGAATATCCTGTTGCAGCCTGTCGCTGCCGAAGGTGAAGTTGAAGGAGAAGGGGAAATGGAAGGCGAAACCGAGGGTGAAGGTGAACCTGAGGGTGAGCCGATGCAGATGGGTTCGCTTTCCGGAATCGTGCGCAATGATAATACCCGGTTGCCGGAGGCGGATGTCCTGGTGACCTTGATGCCGGGCAATTATCAGATGACCACAGGTGTATTGGGCGCTTTCTCGTTTTCCAACCTGCCCGCAGGTGATTATCGGCTGACGGCGGTTAAAACTGGTTTTGCGGAGTTTAGCCAGGATGTTGAAATTACAGAGGGCTTCAATCTGCAAAATGTCTCCCTGGTTCCGACTGCGGTTGAAGGAGAAGCAGAGGGTGAAAGCGAAGGTGAAGGCGAAGCGAAAGAAGGGGAAGCAGAAGGCGAAGTTGTGGAAGGAGAAGGGGAACCTGTGCAGGAGGGTGAATCTGAGGGCGAGACGCCTGAAACAGGTTCTCTTTCCGGCGTGGTGCGTAATGCCAATACAGGACTGCCGGAACCCGGGGTAACAGTGGTAGCGGCACCGGGGGGACTTGCGAGTACTACAGGTGTGTTGGGCGCCTTTTCATTTTCCGGTTTAACCCCGGGCAACTATACCCTCGCCGCGACCAAACAAGGTTTTCAAAATTTCAGTATGAATGTGGCGGTGGTTTCCGGTATTAATCTGCAAAACATTTTGTTAATGCCGGTTTCGGGCGAAGGGGAAGGTGAAGGAACGGGCGAAGGAGAAGGAGAGGGCGAAGAGGTGGAAGGCGAAACAGGTGAAGGAGAGCCGCTTCAGGAAGGTTCCCTGCGTGGTACTGTATTCTGCTCCGCCACCGGATTGCCTCTTTATAATGCCCGCTTGCTCCTTACCCCCGGAGCATTTGAACAGCAGACGGACCGTCGCGGCATGTACCAATTCGAAGACCTGCCGATGGGGACGTATGTCATTTCGGTAACCCATTCCGGTTGCGAGGAGTACAGCGGGGCTGTTAGCGTCAGCCCGGGGGAGAGCGCCCTGTTTGACATCACGTTGACATCTCTTGGTGGACAAGGAGAAGGGGAAGGGGAAGTGGAGGGTGAACACGAGGGTGAAAGTGAAGGTGAAGGCGAGGGCGAAGCGTGTTGTGGGGGGTGCTGCGCTTCATCCAAAGCCATGCCCGGTCAATGGCAACGCCACCTGGCTGATTTGTTTTTGCTGGGACTGGCCGCTACGATGCTATCGTGCTTTTACAGGAAGTAAAGAATAATAAAAATAAATAATCCGGAACCGCATTGCGTTGTGTTCCGGATTATTTTTTTCAACACGTAATTCGATTAGTTTTCCTCTGAGGGTTCCGTTTCCGGCAAATCTTCCAACACCTGAAGCAAGAGATTGACTTCCACGCCATAGGCGTTGCAGACCTGTTCAATGGTCTCAAATGCGCTGATATGGCAGTGGGCGCACCCTCCCAGATGGAAGGCCGCGAACACTTCTCTCGCCCTGGGATGAACCTGCATGGCATCGGCGACGGACATGTCCGCTGTAAAACGGGTATCTGCTGGCATGATTGACTCCTTATAGTTGGGGTTTTTGAGTGAACATCCCTTTTTCCCGGAATATTCCCTGCTGTTCTATAGCGTAGAAATACATTCTATTTCATCTTTTAGTAGATTATCGCTCAAGTACCCTCATAAAAAACAAGAAGTTGAATGCATAGGCGGAGAAAAAATGGGACTGTTTCCGCCGCAAATTGTGCACGTTCGTTTGTTTATATGAGCGCATTGATACATGATTTAGCCTTTGGGTTTGCGTATAACCAGGTGGCGGAAACTGTCCCACATTTTTTCGGTCTTGTGCGCCACGCCCGCAAAAAATCTGGGACAGCCTGCGGCGCGATTCAGGATTAAGTGCTTCGCTCATGGTTTTCTCGTGCGCCGGAGGCAGTCCCATTTTTTGCATAGATGTTGTTATTTTTCCTGGGTTGCGGGCAGCGCCCGCGTTACATAGAGGCCCCGTGGATTGTTTTATATTGTCCAGTCACGTTCGGGGCGTGTACGCAGCCCGTTCGCTTCATCGTCGTTGATGAAGGTTTCCTGTTCCGGGTCCATCTCCAGCCTGCGGCCCAGTATCCAGGAGAGCGCTGCCGCGTGGCAGGCGATATGGGAGTGTCGCATAATTTCCGCATTGGCGACCGCAGGCTTGCGTGATTTGACGCAGTCAAAGAAGTTCCGGGAATGTTCTTTCACATCCAGGCCCGATTCGGTGTGGGGCAAGTCCTGGATAAGAGAAGCGGGATGTACCTCCATACCGCCGCTGTCGCCGACCTCCACGGTGCCTTCATCGCCTTCAAAGCGCACGGGGCAGGTGCCCAGCTCCTGAACCCATCCTGGACGCTTTTCAAAGGGTGTTTTCAGAAAATGGATGACCAATTTGACGCCGTTGGCATACTGTGCGGTAATGGCTTCCCCTCCCGGCTCATAGGTCAGGGGCACGGTGGCATCTTCGTTATTGGCCCACTGGCAAATATCCACCGTGTGAGCGCCCCAGTCCAGCAGTCGCGCACCTGATTCAAAATCCCAATGCGCCCGCCACTCTCCCTCAATATACTTTTTATTGAAGGGACGCCATGGTGCGGGGCCAAGCCACAGGTTCCAGTCCACCACCTTCGGGTCGGGGGTGGGTTCCCCGGGCAGCCATTCCGTCTTGATTTCCGGGGTGTACACGGTGGCATGCAGCGTGTGTATGGCGCCCAGCCTGCCGCTGTGGGCGAGTTCAACGGCTTGTTGAAAATTCGCCACGCTGCGCCGCTGCGTTCCCGCCTGGAATACCCGGCCGGTCTCCCGTATGGTTTCCGCAAGGTCACGGCAGTTGCTGATGGTCAGGCCACAGGGCTTTTCGCTGTATACGTCCTTGCCCGCTTTTGCCGCGAGTATGGATGCCGCGGCATGCCAGCGGTCGCCTGTGGCAATCAGCACGGCATCAATGTCTTTGCGCTCGAGCAGTTCACGGAAGTCGCGATACATAGTGCAATCGCTGTTGCCGTAATGTTTGTCCACAAAGGCTTTGGCTGCTTCGCGACGGCTTGCCTGGACATCCGTCACGGCAAGACACTGGACGTCGGCATGGCCGAGCATCTGGGGCAGCACATAGGTGCAGCGCGGCCCCATCCCGATAACGCCCAAGGTTATCCGTTCGCTCGGGGCCGCCGAGGCCCCCTTGCCCAGCACGCCGGCGGGAATAATCCAGGGAATTGAAATCGCCGCCGTTGAGATGGAAGCGGTGCGGATAAACTGGCGCCGGGTGGGCTTGACTGCAAGTTTCATTCGGAATTCTCCTATGTCTGCAACGCGGGCAATATGCCGGGCTTCCTGCATGAAAGGTGCCGGCAAATTATTTGCCCGCAATAATCAGGTCTATCCTCTGGGACAAATCGCGCAGGTAGGCTTCGTCACCGCCGGATAATTCCGGGGTCAGATACCCATTGTATCCCACTTCGGCGAAGGCCTTCATGACCTCGGGCCAGTTCACGTCGCCGTCTCGGAGGTTTATCCATTTTCTGCCTTCCTTCCTGAAATCTTTCAGGTGGACCTTGACAATGCGTTTGCCCAGGGTGCGTATCCATTCCTGCGGCAATCCGTAAGCCAGGACATTACCGACATCGAAATACGCCTGGACCCATGGACTTTTGAATTCATCGACGTACCGCGCGAATTCAGAGGCGCTATCTAGCAGAAAATTGTTCCAAACCTCTTCAATGGCGATGGTGATTTTCAGTTCCTCGGCCAGGGGGATGAGTTTCGGGATATGTGTGTGGGAACGTTCCCATGCCTCGGCAGTCGTGGCCTTGTCATTGACCACCACCGGCACCAGGAGAACCGTGTCGGCGCCATAGGCCTTGGCGCAGCGCAAGGCGTTTGTCATG
>JAKLHG010000153.1 GCA_022710255.1 Candidatus Hydrogenedentota bacterium | reverse complement strand
CTTCGGTCGGAACCGGCCCGGGCGCGAGTGCGCGGGTGATGGTGAGCCCGGCGGGTTGGGATGCGGGGGGCGGATCGATGGGGAGCTCGACACGGGCGGGAGGAACGCCGATTTCGAGTGCGGGTTCGGGGTAGTCGGCGTGGGGGTTGCCGTTGCTGCCGCGCTGACGCATCCATTCCATGTGGAGAATGAGCATGGTGGCGTTTGCCTCAACCATTTTGTCTATCTGTGCTTCTGTTGGATACCAGTGTTCCAGGTCCAGCCAGTTCACCCAATGGAAGACCCGCTGTCCCACTGCGTTGCTTCTCGGAGGTCCGCTAACGGCGGTCCCACACCCGAGGGCGAACGCATTCCTGTATTCAAAAGGGCCTTTCAGTGTAGTGCTGTTCGTTCCCAGTCGCCAGCAAAACCTGCCTTCACCCTCCTTTTGAAACAGCGCATTGCCAGACAAAGGTCGTTTATGCTCCACAAAGACTTCCACCTCGTTGGTGAAGCTTTTAGCCGTGTTGGCACCGAAGGCAACCCGGGCGGAAGGAAAACCGTTCCCCTGCTTGGCGACATTTTCATCACGAAACCGGACAAAGTGCCGCAGGGTTTCGTTCACATCGAAATGAAGGGCAATCTCGCCCGAAGCCTCCGCGCCGACTGGAAGAGTCAATAGGACGTTTACAAAAACGGCGCCCTCCGGACAGATGAGATATTCAAGCCGAACCCGCCAGGGAGATACCGTTCCGTCTTCGGCGCGAGGCGCGGCCTCCACCGAACACTGAATATCCCCACTGGTTTCCCGTAGTCCATGGAGGGATGCACTTGTGTCCAGGGCAAGGCGATATTCTTTCCCGCCGTCTTGCAGAGACAAGGCAGGAAAACCCCGGTCCGGTCCCGGAAATAGTTCGTGCCACAGACTGCCGTCATAAAGTTGGATCTCGGAGACCGTTCCTCCGTACTGTCCGTCCACAATCATCCGGAAATGGTCTCCAAAAATCCTGGCTGAGGACGCTGTCTTTTCCAAAGTCAATCCGGCGCCGCATGGCACAGCACGCAGGAGGACAATAAAGGCAAGTAACATTCCGCCGTACGGGAACCGCCTGTCCGACGGCCGGTGTTTCCGTTTGGGGCTCATGCCCCCGCTTTCTTATAAAGGTATACCAGGGCGCAGGGCCGAGCGGAAGGGGCAACCTGCAATCCCGGTTCCATCAGGTCGCGTCCCAATGCGGTGACGGGAGTCTCTTCGTCAATGTTCTGGACGCTGTAGGAAGCGTCTGGATCGAGCCCCTGAAGCGGCAACCGGGCGGAGTCGTAGATACTGCCCTCGCGCCGGAATACCTGGACCATGCCTTCACCCGTTTCCGGACGGTCAAACTGCCAGGCCATCCAGACGCCGTTGTTCGTGCTGTACGGAGTCAGGGGATAATAGTCGCCCATGAAGTTCGGCGCGTAGCGCTGCCAGTCCGCCAGTTGACGGCGCATCAAGTCATAATCGAGGCTCTTGTCGCGCATGTCCCAGTGGCAGGTGAATTCCGGTGCCGCATTGCTCCGGAAATCGTAGTTATCTATGACCTTGACGCCCGTACCCGAAAAGGGAATCCAGAAACTGATGCCGTAGGTGTGGCATTGGGTGGCAATAGGGTCAAAGGGAAAATCCGTACGCCACAGCGGCACCGCGCGGCGCAGGGTTTCCAGGTCGTTACGGCGACCGCCGGAAGCGCAGGTATCAATCAGCAGGCCAGGGTGGCGGCGGCGCAATTCATCCCAATACTGGAACAGGCCGACAATATGCTTGTTCTCGGTAATTCCCTGCCGGTCCGGGGCGTCGTTGGCGCGCCAGGCGTCCAACGGGTCCATGTTGAAATCCTGGCGATACAGGTCAATGCCCTCCTCGGTCAGTAGCTTGTCAACATGGTCAACGAGCCAGTGCAGGGCTTCCGGGTTGCCGAGATTAAGCAGGCCGCCCGCCTTGCCGCCGAGAATCCATTCCGGATGCGTATTGGAGAGCCACGTGTCCGCAGCGACCCGTTCGGGTTCAAACCACACGATAATATCAATATCCCGCTCATGGGCATAGTCGTTTACCGCGCGCAATCCACGGGGGAAACGCGTCTTGTCCACTTCCCACGTGCCTGTCTTGGGCCAGGAACCGTCACAGGGATACCACCCGGCGTCCATCCACCAGTAGTCAATGTGCAGGTTTTCTTCCAGGTAACGGTCAATGAAATAAATCTGCTTTGCCTCGTCGGCGTTAATCATTTCGCCATATTGCGCGGAGGTGTCCGCCGTAACAAAGGGCTTGACCTCCCGGCCGCCCGGGCGCGGCAGGTTATAGGAGATTATCCACCGGCGCCACAGATTTTGCGCGCGTATCCAGTCGCCCTTCCAGAATTGAAGGGCGACCAGCGGGGTGCGCACCTCCTCTCCTGGATGAAGGATGAACCTCGTCCGCTCCTGGCCCGCCTGAATCTGCAGTTTCTTGGCGTCGTCACGGGTAAACACCGCCGCCCACTGGCCCGGCCAGCCCAGGGCAATGACGACTCCGTCTCCACAGGTGGACCCCACGTTGAAATAACACAAGTCACTGCTGGTGGCGCGTCCCCGCGCACCGCTGATGGTCTTGGTCATCCCGCCGGTCAACGGCGTTTCAAGAGGCTCATAATCATTGACCTGACAGGGACTTCCCACAAAATGATGGAGCAGGAACTCGCCCCGGTCGCCTCGTTCCATACGGATATCCAGTGCCTGCACCTCTTCGATAAGGGGGGTATCCGCAGCGCCGGTATTTTTCAGATAAACCGTCCATTCCACCGTCGGAAAGTCGTTATAGGTTACCGCTTCCGCCCGCGCAACCAACCCCGAGACGGGGTCGGTCCATGACAAGGTGTATCGTGTGCGGTGTTCGTCCAACACCTGTTCCTCCTGCGTGGCCGTCCACGATGAAACCAAGTCCGCGAAAGGACGCCCATCATAGGTAAATGAGAAGGGCAGTCCCGGTTCCACCCGTGCCGGACCGCCCGCCATCGGCAGGTCCGCCAGCCATATTTCCCTGCCGTCCGCAAGGGTCACCTTCGCGTCCGCCCAGTCCGCCTGGTCAGAGGCAATACCATCACCGGCATCCCCCACTTCCAGAACAAACTCCGTGGCGCCGGCCAAGTCCACACTGACCGGAACGCCGGGTTCAGCACCGTGAAGAAGGTCCGAACGAAACAGTGTGGCGCCCCCGGCGGAAACACTAAATAGGACCGACCCGTTTCCGGAAGAGGTATTTTCGTTGTTGTCCACGCCCACCACCGCGCTGAAGGTCTTGCCCGGCCCCGGAAGACGCACGATTACCTTGCTGTCGGCATGACAGTACAGGCCGCGCCCATATTCCGTGTCGCCAAGCCTTAGGGGCCTCTCAAAACGCCCGTTCTTCTGTACCGGGTCATGATTGGCAATGACTTCCAGGCCTGGGGATGACACCTCAGGCGGCTTTCCCAACAGTCGGGACTGAACCCACTGCCGGGCGGTGGCGAGTTCATCGGCAGAAGGTGCGAGGGCGCCGGCAAAAAAGGGGAACAGACAGACAGCAACCATAACCGGGAGCATACAGCGATGAAAGATCATAAACGTATTCCTTCTAACATGGGCCTTGCCCACAACCCAGAAAAAATATTCGGAGTATGTTGTTCACACTTTAGTGTGCGTGTAAACACAAAAACCCTGAACAACTTAGCACGCTAAAGCGTGAACAACGTACCTCACTTCTTGTTGGACGAAACGGCTATCGCCGTGGGTGATCGCCTTAGTAGGCGTACCTTCCTGGGTGCGCCCTCTTGCCACAAGCGCCGTAGGTAGTGTTGTTGGCGCACCAAGGAAGGTACGGCAACTGAAAAACCTTATTCGTTTTTGGTGATAGAAAATTTTTCATAAGGTACTTTGGCACGTGGATTGATGGGGGAAAGTATAGCACAGGAACTCCCGCACCCGGCGCCCAAAGTAGATGCCGGCCCCTTCAGGGCAATACGTCATCAGACACGTCTCGCTGCGCTCGCTTGCATCAGTCCCTGCCCTAGACGGTTACGGTGCATTCGACGGGGTCGCCGAAGTTGCCGTAGTGGAGTTTTTTGTCCACGTAGCGGGCGCGATAGTAGAAGGTGGATGGCACGGTCTCGGTGACTTGGTGGAGCAGGGGCGAGTCGGTGTCGAGGCCGAGGCTGGTCCAGCCGGTTTCGTCGGCGGGCACGCCGCCGCGGGCGTATTGGATTTCACAGCCCAGGACACCGCGGGGTTTGGCGTTTTGGCGTTCGTTGGCGGGATTGGGGCCCCAGTGGATGCTGACCTGGTGGCGGATATGGAAATCGAGGAGGAGCAGGGGCGGTTCGAGTTCGGCGACGGTGTCGGGTTTGGTGCTGGTTTTGTCGGTGTCGGGGACCGTGATGCCGGCGGCTGCGCGTTCGGCGTCGGTCAAGTCAAGGTCGTGCTGGAGTTTCTGGGGATACGCGCGGGCGGTGGCTTCGGCCTTTCCGATGGCCTGGTCTTTGTTGACGGTGGCGGCGCGGGCCTCGTTCAGGACGATATACGCCTCCGTAACCGCCGAAGCCGCCTGGCCCGCCTGGCTGTGGCATTCAAACGCCTGCGCCCACGTGATCCCATGGGCCAGCGCATTGGCCCCGCCGTTGTCGGTCAGCCAGCGCCCAAAGTGTAACAGCCACGCGATTCTGTCGAGGTCCTTGGTCGGTATGTAGTCAGACATCACCTATGCTTCCTTACTCCCCTTTTTGCTCTTCAGTCTTGCATCGTCTGAATTAGCCTGGTTGTGTGACACTTGTGGGTCTCCCGCACCGTCATTGCGCGCAAACCACCCCGACGCGTCGGCGTTTATTTTTAAAGAAACATGGTCATGATTTTCGAGTATGAGAGGAATACGATTACTTATCAGCCGACTATTATTCATCGTCATTGCGAGGTAAAGAATTTTTTGAAACTCGTTCCCAAGTTGTACTTGGGAACGCACTTGTTCTCGAAGTTCTACTTTGCAGCCATGGTCGAGCGCCGGAATACATCGGCTTAAACGATGTGAAAAGGGAAATAGAATTTCAACAGAGATTGCGTTCCCAAATGAAATTTGGGAACGAGAGGAAATGTTTGAATTCAATATCCTAACGGGATTTAGGAACAAAGCCCAGGGTTGCGGTACCCCGCTACCCTGGGTTGGAAAGTGCCCCCAATTCCCGTTTACCCCAAAGGGGTTGCGTCACATGGATGCAAATGCCGTATGGGAAAACCGACGTAACTCCGTTGGAGTAGAAAAAAGAGAAGGAGAGACATCGCTTACCCAGGGTAGCGGGGTACCGCAACCGCTGGGCTATGATAGGGAATCCCGTTGGGATTCTGAATACCTATGTCGGCATCTCAATACCCCATCCTGAACGGAAAGATGTGGGTAATGACAAGAGTTGCACTTGGGAACGTTTCTGCACGCCCGTAGGTCGTCCATACTGCGAGAAATAAGGGAGTTTATGCGATTTGACGCAAATGGAAGAGGAAGTACAACTTCAGGAGCACGTGCGTTCCAAAATGCAATTTTGGAACGAGTCGAAACAGTCCCATTTTTTCTTGTGGATCGAGTCGATACCTTAAATAGAATCGTCTGTGTCCTCGAAATATCAGCCCGTTTCCTGTTTCCCCCGTCTTTGCGCTAAAATCAGGTAGTGAGACGGTATCCAGAACCCCCTAATAAACACCGGAGTATCTCGCATGAATACGAACAGCGCAAACTTACCTATAAACAGACGTTCTTTTTTGCAGATAAACACCTTGTTGGGCGCGGGGCTGTGTGCGGGATGGCCGCTTCACAGCGCGACGGCTGCGGAAACGCGCAAGCGGCGGTTCCATGCGAGCCTGTCCATTCAGGCGCTCGAGGAAAACCCTGAACTGCTGCCCACCGTGGTGCGCGCGGGCATTGACGCGGTGTGGGTCGCGGCCTTTCTGCAGGGGGCATGGCATTATCCGCCCGAAAAGGTGACGGAATGGAAAGAGCGCATCGAGGCGGCCGGCGTGGAAATGCATCACATCACCGTGCCGCTGGGCCATCCCTCATTTACGGAGGCTGCGCCGGACTACATGCAGGGTGCATCCTATTTGCCCTGGCAGGCGGGCATGCGCCCCGACGGTACGCGGTATCATGGCGTCTGCGTGCATCCTCCCGCGGCCGAGGTGAATGCCGACGCGGTCGCCAAACTTCATGCCGCCGCGCCCGGGATTATTTTCCTCGATGATGATTTCCGCCTCGCGCCTTCGCCCCATGATATCGGCGGCTGTTTTTGCGAGAAGCACCGCGCCGCCTTTCTCCAAAAACACGGCTATACGGATACGCACTGGGACGAACTGCTTGACGCGGTAAACCGGCGGGCACTGACGCCCCTGCTGCGGGCGTGGCTGGAAGACGCCTGCGATGAATTGACGGCGTGTTTCCGCGCGCAGCAACAGGTGTTGCCTGAAGGCGCCCTCGGGATCATGGTCATGTATTTCGGCTCGGAGAAAGCCGGGATTCGCCTGGCGGACTACACGGAAGTGCCCATGCGCGTCGGGGAATTCATGTTCAGCGATGATGTCTTCAAACCGGTCAGGGGCAAGACGGACGAATTGTTCAGCGCCCTGTTCCATCGCCGCTATGCGCGTCCGGAAAACGCGTACAGCGAGTCCACGGCATGGCCGCCGGACGGGTTGTCCGCCGCGAACCTCGCGGCGAAGTTCGCCGTTTCCACCCTCGCCGATGTGCGCAATACCATGCTGATGAGCGGCATAACGCCGTATCCCCTGGCTTATTGGGATACACTGGGTCCCGCCATGAAAGTGCACGCGCCGATGCACGAACGCCTGGCGGGGCATGTGCCGCGCGGGCCCTTCAAGCATTACTGGGGCGAGCACAGCCGCTGGGCGGGGGACTCGAATCCGTTCAGCCTGTTTCTGGCAACGGGCGTGCCTTTCGAAGTGACTGCCGAACTCGCTCCGGACGGTTATACCTTTTTGGCTGACGCTGACGCCCGGGCGCTGTCGGAAGGGGCGCTCAAGCCTCAGGGCGGCACCTTGCTCCATCGCGATAACGCTAACCTGACGGTGGAAGGTGCGCGCCCCCTGTCGGAATCCCTTGAGGCCTTGTTCGCGCTTAAACATGAAATGCTGCCTCAACTGCGGGAGGCCCCCTATGTCGTCGAAGATTTGCCCGTGGTGTGCGCCTGGTATCCCACGGCAGGTACGGCGGCCTTGTGGAACCTCTCTGAACAACCGCAGCAGTTTACCGTGGCGTTCAAACAGCAAACGCACACGGCCGAGACCGCAGGGTTGGGCATGACACTGGTAGAGGGACTGGCTTAATCCCACGACATCTATCCGGATTTCGTGAATCGTTTCCCGATTAAACCTGGTCGCCTTGCGATGTACCGTTCAGTGAAACGTTGCAGTCCGGTATCATCCGCCACTGCCCGTATCGACTACCGTTTCCGTTGCGAGTTTCTTTTCCAGCAACGGGTACACGCCCTCAAACAGGATCCTCGCCTTTGCTGTTATTCCTTCCTGTGTCATGTGACAGAAATCCGTAAACAGGGAAGTTCCCCCATGCAGGTTTTCCGCCACGGGTATATAGATTCCATGCACAGCCGCCGCCGTTTCTTGCAGCAACCTGTTACTTGCAGCAATATAATCCCCATACGTGGCCAACTCGAAGGCGGGAAACTGCCACGTATAATGGCTTTGATAATTATAGTACTGCCGTTCTGCCGCCGCAATGGTCAGCGGGTCCGGCCAGGCGATGGAGGCGAAGGCGACAGCGGCACCCTGCCGCTGAAACAGGACCGACATTAATTCCAGGTTGCGCATCATATATTCGCGATGAAACGCCTTGAACGACTCCAGGGACGGGGCTGTCAGAGAGGGGAAAAACCACCGCGCACTTCGCAACCGGGAAGGAAGAAGATTCACCCTCCAGGCATCATACATAAGGAGGGTGTCATTTACGCCCGCGTGAATAATCACCAGGTCCGGTTCCAGAGCGCTGTAGTCCGCGAGCCGAAGCAAATGGAGGGGGGTGGCAATCCCCGGAATACCCGCATCCACCACTTCTATCACACGCCCGGGAAATGCTTCACCCAGCCTCTTTTCAAGCAAGGCCGGGTAG
>JAKLHG010000152.1 GCA_022710255.1 Candidatus Hydrogenedentota bacterium | reverse complement strand
TAAGTGTAATCCCGGCGGGAGGTCCCATCTCCGAACATGGGAATGGGCCTGCTTTCCAGGATATGTTTAGTAAATTTGTGGATGGCCATATCAGGACGCTGCCTGGGGCCATAAACGGTGAAGAAACGCAACAGGGTTACGCGCAGCCCATATACATGATGATAAACATGGGCCTGTAGTTCGTTCATGCGCTTGGTGGCGGCGTAGGGACTGATGGGACGCATTACCGGGTCTGTCTCCCGAAATGGAACGTCGGTGCTGCCCCCGTAAACGGAGGAACTGGAGGCAAAGACCAGGTGGGACGGTTTGAAATCGCGGCAGACGTCCAGGATATGCTGGCTGCCGATCACGTTAACGCGGTGATACAGATTCGGGTCGCGCAGGGACGGTCGTACACCGGCGCGCGCCGCAAGATGCACCACGACATCAGGCCGCGCTTCTTCAAAGACGAGGCGCAGGGCGGCTTCATCGCAGATATCCCGTTCATACAGGTGAAACGTGTCACAACCGCACAGTGCGGCAAGGTTACGGCGCTTGATGGCCGGATCATAATAATCGTTAAAGGAGTCCAGCCCTGTTACCCTGTCACCCCGGCGGCACAGGGTGTCCGCCAGATGGGACCCGATGAATCCGGCAACGCCGGTTATCAATACACGTTTCATGGGATTTCCTTTCGACACCACGAATGAACACGAATAGGCACGAATAAATTTAAACCGACCGCACCATTTCGCGAAGCGCATCTGTTTTGATTCTTGTAGACCGTTTGTTTTTTAAAAAAGTATTACTGCGGTACAGCAAGATCTGTGCTGTATACCATAACACGTTGACTCGTGTTTTATTGGTGTTTATTCACGGCGCCAAAGGCTGTCATGCTTTCTTTAGTCTTCTGCGGAGTACGTGTAAATATCCACGTCCTGGTAGACACCCTGGAGGTACAAAGATTCTCGTTCGGTCCCAGCGTGGACAAAACCTGCGGTAGTAAGGGCTGCGGCAAGTTTTGTTTCATTTGCGGTTACCGGGGTCAGGATATGGCGTATCTGCCCTTCCCGGCATAACTCCGCCAACAGGGCTTGGAGAGTATGCTGGAGCGCGGGTTTGGCGTACAATTCCTCATCGTGCAGATAGAGCCATGCCCGGGCCATCTGTTTTCCAGGTACAGGCTGTAATTTAAGAAGCCCGCACGGTGTGCCGTTCATTCGGGTGAGCATCCATTCCTGGCGATAAGGCGGGGGATGGAGGGCATCCATTTCACGGTCATACCGGGTGGCGGTCAGGGCGCCGGTTTCGTTGCATAAGAAATAGGCGGACCGGTTCCAGTTTTCCCATTGGACCAGTACTGTCGCGTCCCCTTCCAGTAAAGGGCGCAACCCCAGCTGACCCTTGAAAAGGGCTTTTGCGGCGCCCAGCAGGGAAAAACGCCTGGTGCAAGGCCCCATGGAGGCGACCAGATGATCGAAGTTGATGCCGGCGGAGGCGATTCGGTTGAAGGCTTCCACCACAGCACCCGTCCAGCGGCGCTGGGCATCACACCATGCCGCATCAGGATGGCGTATGTCGCCGGAGCGCGCATAATGGATGGCGGCGTGACCGCCGCCGCACAATCCACGCGCCCAGCAGCGCAGGCATTCAGGCGTCTGCAATGTCCCGGACAACAGAAAGGGCTCACAACGGGTTTCGTCCAAGACTCCTTCCATCAGATTTCCCAGGATAAAGCGGGGGGTTCCCAAAAAGGGAAGGGAAGGATAGAGAGCGCCTTCCCCGTCAGCAACGAGTGTTTCGATGCCGCTGGGGTCCGCGCGGTACATGGGGGCACCGTCATGTATGGCCTTGAAGAGAAGGGCGAAGGGTTCCACTCGGAACGGCGCGTTATGCAGCAGCTGGTCCACGTAATACAGGATATTGGCCTCTAAAGAATCCACAACTGCCTCAGGATCGTGACGGGGATGTGCCATCCAGGCGCCGGGCAGGTCGAAGACAATGTCCCCGTACCCGGCTTTATGAAGGGCTTCGACCACAGTGTGAAAAGTTTCGGAAGCAGGCTGGACCGCGACCCTAATGGTTTCCACAGCGCCGTT
The DNA here is from genome assembly GCA_022710255.1 of Candidatus Hydrogenedentota bacterium. Taxonomy (GTDB): domain Bacteria; phylum Hydrogenedentota; class Hydrogenedentia; order Hydrogenedentales; family CAITNO01; genus JAAYBJ01. The sequence goes on along the minus strand of JAKLHG010000152.1, from coordinate 6,094 downwards.
TTCCAGCAGTGTTTTGAATGCGCCTGCCGGCTTTTTCCCGTTCAGCGCCGTCAGCCCACCTTTAAGGCTTTCCGGGAAGGGGGCTGCGGACACAAGCAACCGGCAACGAAAGGTACAGCCGGAATTTTTTATTATGGTTTCGGGGAACGGCGAGAACGGAATATCCAGTTCAACACGAAAGTTTTTTCCTGCGAGGCGCGCCGCAGCGCTGATTTCGGCCAGTGCCACCGCCGCCTGTCCCCAATCCGCCGCGATCAATGTTTCGGGGCGCAAGGACAGGGTAATGTCTTTTTCTTCACGGGAACGCGCCAGCAACAGGAGGCCGCCCCGGTTCAGCCAGGAGAGGGCCTCCCGGAGAGAGGCTGCGGCAAGCGTCAGTTTTTTCAGGCCGCCGGCACGGGCCGCTTTTTTGAAAAAGGACTCATCATCCAGGGGCGCCAAAATGGCTTTGGTGACCCGCAACCATTCAAGTTCGCCCACGACTTCTTCCAGTTCTTTTCGCGGATGCCTGTCTCGGAGCAGGTGATAAATGCGGTTGACAGGTTCCCGGGGATAATACTCGAGCACATCCCAGGATATGCGGTCGCATTCAAAACAGAAGCAGGTATGGGTGTCTATGACATAACACCGGCCGTCCCTTTCAAACCTGTGTAAATGAGGTGCCTGCATCAATAACTTCCCAAAGTTCCTTTGGAGCGGCTGTAATCCTCGAGAATACGGAATACGGTCAGGCCGACAACGGTCCACACGATACAACTGACTATCAGCCAATAGAAAGAGGGGTGGGTGAATACGGAACTGAATACCTGTATGGTTTCTCCGCTTTCGGTTATCTTATCCACCATCTGGCCCCCGCTCAAGACATACTTGATGGAAATAGTTGCGTCGGTGATGGGGAGCATGTGCAGGAAGAAACGCAACGGCCAGGGCTGGTTCAATATTTCTTCGCGGGCGAAAACGGCCAGGGCGAAGAGGGCCATGCGCACGATAATAGCAATTTGTCCCACCTGTTTGAATACCAGTACGAGTCCGCCGACCATAAAACCAAATCCGACAAGGTTGAAAAACGTCAAGGTCAACAATATCAGGATGGGAAACATGTCCCAGTGCAGCATGCCGCCCACGCTCCAGGTGACCGCGTAAACCAGGATGCCCGACGAGATAATGGTACTGACCGCTCCGACCATGGTTTGGGCCATGAAGTTGACGGCCAGACCATGGGGACTCATACACAGTTGTTCAAGCACCCCGGTGGTGGCCATACTCTGCAGGCCCTGAGTGAACATGCCCACCACCCCGAAGGCGAACATGCCGATGATAAACCCAAGCACAAAATTTGTGGCTGCGGCAGGATTGTCAAACTGGCTAATCTTGTCGCCCGCACCCCCCTTGCTGTAGATGAAACCCGCAATAAGCACCATGAGCATCCCATAACCGATGACCATACCGGTCAACGTGCGGAACCAGTAGCGGCGCATGATGATAAACGAGCGCACTACTTCCGCTTTCATTACCCGAAAAAAAGACATGCGGATCCTTTCGTGGAAATTCAGCGCTTTACGGCGCTGTCGGTAAGATGCAAAAACACGCTTTCAAGATTCTGCTGCCGCTGCGAGACGGCATGCAGCAGGCAGCCCGATTGCCACAACCGCGAGGGAACGGCATACAAGGCTTCCGAGCGCAATGTTTCCGGCTCGCGGACTACCTGGACCACCAGCGACGGCCCTTCGGAGCTTTCTTCCATCTGCGCGGAGATAATGCCCGGGATAAGGCTGAATTCCGTCGGGTCGACGGATTGATTCAGTTTGAATACGAATACTTGTTCCGAAAACAAATCGAGCAGTTCGTCGGTTCGCCTACAGGTGATCATTTCACCGTTATTAATGATAGCGATGCGGTCGCATAATTCCTGCGCCACGTGCATGTCATGCGTGGTGACCAGCACACTGCGCCCCTGTTCACGGGTCATTTCCATGACCTTGTCCTTGATGGCGCGGCCACTCAGCACATCCAGGCCGGTGGTCGGTTCATCCAGCAACAACACCTGAGGGTCGGCAATAAGGGCGATGCAGATGGCGAGCTTTTGTTTCTGTCCCCGGGAGAGCCGCCTGACCTGGATATTTTTTTTGTCTTTCAGGCCGATAAAATCGAGCAGATCGTGGGCGCGCGGGCGCAGCAGGGCGCCGGGCACATCTTTCAGGGTCCCGTAATAAATCAGATTTTCAAGAGGCGTCAGCGGCCAAAGGCTGGTGCGCGTGCCTTCCAGAACGACCCCCACCAGCCGCAATATCTGGCGCCGCTTTTTCTCCACGTCAAGCCCGTTCACGAACACGGTCCCGGAATCCGGCCGCACCAGCCCCGAAATCATTTTGACGGCGGTGGTTTTTCCGGCGCCGTTCGGGCCGAGCAGGCCGAATATCTCGCCTCGCCGGATTGTGAAGCTGATGTCATTCGCGGCATGTACATCGCGCTTCTTAAAGAGCCGGCGTTTGCGCGTTTCTTCATCCACTGGCAGCACGTGGCGCGTGGTAAATTTCTTATGCACGTGGCGCAGTTCGACGAGTACTTCTTCCGACATAGAAACTCCACTACCGGAGCGGCGGGGGACACGTCTGGCACGTGCCGCTTTCCGGTTTTGTTACGGTATCTTCCAAGGATACCACATTTTCCAGATAGACGCTTTCCACGTTCCGTACCGTGTGCGCCAGGATCACAAGTGTCAGGCTGGAAGTATAATAATACACGATTCCAATCAACAGTGAAAACAGGGCAAATTCCAGGGCGCTGGTGAAACCCTTCCTAAAGAAGTGACCATGCAGCAGGCAGAAGCACAGGGCGGTGAGGCCTATCGCTGGTACCGGGCTGCCCCACAGCGCCAGGAGCATTTCCTGCGCCGTGCCCCGGAAGACCAATTCTTCAATTGCGGCGATGCCCAGGAATCGAAGGGCGGTTTCGGGCGCCTGAAACAGGTAGGCTGCCATGCCGCGCAGGTCCATCGCGTGCCAGGCAACATCGCCCGGGTGTTGGTGGGTGATGGAAAGTGCCAGGATAAACAGGAGGTGGCCCGCCAGCAACCCGGCACCCACATCCAGGGGTGACCACAGTGTTCTGGTCAGTTTTCCGTTGGTAAACATCCAATAGAGGGCAAACCCCGTCAAAAGGGTTTGCATGAGTTGGAGCGGGAAGGAGAAGTCGTCACGGCCGCATACATTTCTGTACAGGGCATATAGGGTGTACGCGCCCCAAAGGAACAGAAAGGCGGCATTCAAGGCGACTCCTCCAAATCCTGTGACGAGGAAGCGATCATATTCTCAAGGCAGAATCGCTCCGAAACGGCGCCGTGTTTTTCCCGTATCGCATTGAACTCGTGACGTAGCAGGCCGTAGCCGTAAGCATCGTAAAGTTTCCCTTCACGCATGACATGGCGCGTCAGTACCAGCTCCCGTTTTGCTCCCGCCATCTCAAAGATGCGCCAGGACGTCCGGTTGAAGGCATAGATAAGGGCGCTGATGCGGTGCAGGTTCAATTCATCAAAGGCGTATTCCAGGGCGCGGAACACTGAAATGGTGGCCAGCATGGAATTACGGCGCGTCTTGTCGCCGATATAAACGTCAATGCTGCAGGAACGGTTCCGCCAGGATATGTTCTGAAAGGAAATCATGCCGAGCGGTCCGTTCTCTTTGGATTCGATGAGCAGATATACGGCGGAAGGCATCATGTTTCCCGGGGAACGCCCCAGCATTTGTATGATTCTTTCCCGGATTTGGCGGGGCGATTGTGCCGCATCGCCGTAGAGAAAACGCTGGAAATCCGGGTCCTCCATCCAGGACAGGATGGTGTCGAGGTCATCCCTGTCCGCGCGTCTCAGGTAGGTGTTCGTGGTAAAACTCATGGCACTGTCGCTCCCGGCCCGGGGCCTGTTGCAGGATGGGATGCATAGGCGGCACGGTCCAGGGCAAGCGTATCCAGGCCGCGCCAGCCTTCCTTGCCGTATAACACGTCGCGTTGAACGCCGCAGGACCGGAACCCGTGGCGCAGCAGGCAGGCATGCAGTGTTTCTTCGGAATCCAGGCAGGTTGCCAGGACCTTTTGCAGCCCCAGCCGGTTGAATGCACGGTCAAGCAGCGCCTCCATCGTTTCATCGGCCATAGGTCCGGCATATTCCTCCGGGGCGGCAAAGACCATGAACATTTCGCAGAAGGACGCCTCGATATTCAACGCGCGCAACCCGCACCATCCCCGAAGTCGTCCTTCGGGGTCTTCCACAGTGAACAAAAATGCCCGGGCGGATTCGCTTTTTATCAGGAGTTCCCGTATCTCCTGCAGGGTGGGTGCACCGAATTCCCGGCGTGCGTCCAGCAAGGCGGCCTTCGGCCCCCCCTGAAGATACAGTGCCCTGTAAAAATGGGCGTCTTCGGGCTCTGAAAAGCGCAGGACGTTATGAGTGCCTATGATCATGTCAGACCTGTGACCTTGCCATGGGTTCCGCTTAATAGTATAACAACAGGAACCGGGGATACTTGAATCTTCTATTTACCAATGCAAAAAGAAGCGAAAATACGGTCCAGCAAATGTTCCGGCGTGGTTTCGCCTGTGATTTCGCCCAACGCCTGGAGCGCTTCGCGCAATTCCAGAGCGGACAGTTCCGGGGAAGCTGCTGTATTGGCAAGCAGGCGGTCCAGGCAGGTGGACGCCCGGCGCATGCTGTCTTTTTGGTGCGTACGGGAGAGCATGGGAGAGTTCGTTTCCATCACAGCGTCACCCTGCAGAAGTTCCGTCAGTTGTTCCTCAAATCGCTCAAGCCCGGCGCCGGTCAGGGCTGAAATATCACATAGTGCCTTGAACGGTGCGTCTGGAGGCGTAAAACGCGTTTCAGTCAGATCAATCTTGTTGCGAACCAGCACAATGGGGGTTTCCAGCCGGGTCAGTTCTGCCGCCAGTGCCGTATCCGCCTCGGTACAGGGCTCGGCCGCATCCACAACAAACAGGATGTAATCCGCCTGTTGGGCGGCGCGGCGGGCCAGCGTCACGCCCATGAGTTCCACGGAGTGTGGGGTGTCGCGCATACCGGCGGTATCTATAAGCCGCACCGGGACGCCGCCGAGTGCAACTGTTTCTTCAATTCGGTCGCGTGTGGTTCCCGGTTCCGGTGAAACAATGGCGCGCGCGTCGCGAAGCAACGCGTTAAACAGGCTTGACTTGCCCACGTTCGGCCTGCCCACAATGGCGATGGAGACGCCTTCGCGTATGCGAAGTCCCGCGTCCGCGCTTGCTATCAGGCGTTTCATCTCTTCCTGCGCCCGTTCAAGGCGGTGTATCAGCGCCGCATCCACCAGCTCGGGCAAATCGTCTTCAGGAAAATCCACGGCTGCCTCGATGCGGGCCAGGGCGTCTGCCAGCGTTTCGCGCAGTCCGGCAAGGGCGCGGGCCAGTACACCGCCTGATGCGGCATTCGCGGCATTGAGGGCGGTGCGCGTTTTTGCGCCGACCAGGTCCATCACTGCTTCAGCGCGTGTCAGGTCCAGCCGTCCGTTGATAAAGGCGCGCTGGGTGAACTCGCCCGGCTGGGCCAGACGCGCTCCGAGCCGGAGCGCCTCTTCCAAGATGGCTTGCAGGGGCGCCATACCGCCATGGGCGTTGATTTCCGCCACGTCTTCCGCAGTGTAGCTATGCGGCGCCCGCATGATATGAAGCAGCACCTCGTCTATCCGCTGACCGGACGGGTCGGACACATGGCCGTGGAATACGCGGCGCGTGTCCTTCAGAATGTTGCGTCCTCGTGACGAAACAAACATTTTCGAGGCAATTTGCAGGGAGGAAGGCCCGCTCAAGCGGACTATCCCGATGCCCCCCTCACCACGTGGCGTGGAGATGGCGGCAATGGTATCCTCCGTGGATGCGTACCGCATTATTCCCTGGGAGATGCGGAATCCGCACGGTTTGACTGCTTCCGTCCGCCGCCGCCGCGCCGATGGTTGCCGGAACGTTTTTCGTCCACCGGGTTGATGATGATGCTTCTGAAAAGGGAATCCCCCGTGCTGTAGGTGCGCACGTGCGGATCTTTTTCCAAGGTCAGGTGTATGATGCGCCGTTC
>JAKLHG010000151.1 GCA_022710255.1 Candidatus Hydrogenedentota bacterium | reverse complement strand
CGGCAGGGATAGCATCTTAGTCTGTCTTGCCCTCTCCAGCCGCCAAGGATGGCGGCGATCCCAGTATTTTTAAACTCATAATAAATTGTCAGCGCAATCACCTTAAGCGCCTTATCGGCTCACAGCTACCATAAAGTGCAAGAAGTTAAGTTATCTAACGGACACCAACGCGCGTCATTCCGGTTTTTTCTCAACGAGGCACGAGTCAAGAAAAAGACCGGAATCCAGAAGACTTCCGTAGTCTGCGTGTGAGGCCGCTGGATTTCCGCCTTCGCGGGAATAACGATGGGCGTCCGGTTTTTCTTTAAGGTTCTGGGTGCGGCAACGTCCACATTATACACTATACCCATTTTGTTTCCACCATCCAGCCTAGCCGATAGATACCGCAGGACGTGCAGGACAGCCAAAAAAAAACAAAGCGATCTCAATCGTAATTACCACCCACTTATCATCCTGTTTTCGCGGCGTTCGGGTTGGGCGTGGGGAAGCGGGCGCCCACTTCTTTTTGCCAGCCATGCAACAGTTCCGTCAACGTTTCCGCATAGTTGGGCATTTCCTCGTACAGGTCGTGTCGCTCGCTCAAGTCTTCCTGCAGGTTGTACAATTCCCGATGACCGTCTTCAAAAAACTCGATCAATTTGTGATGGCCCAGGCGCACCGCCGCGCCGGGGAACGCACCCTGGTTGCCGTAATGGGGATAGTGCCAGAAAATCGGCCGGTCCTTAGGCAACGGCTCGCCGCGCAGGAGCGGCGCGAAACTGACGGCATCCACATGCTGTTCCGGCCTGGGGGCCAGGCCCGCCATCTCCAGCATGGTCGGGTAAAAGTCGGTGCTGGTCACGGGATGGCAGCATTCGCTGCCCGGCTCGGTGACACCCGGCCATTTTGCGATCATGGGCACGCGGATGCCGCCTTCGTAGAGCCAGCCCTTGCCCGCGCGCAACGGCACATTGCTGGTGGGCGCGCCCTCCGCCGTGGACAGGCCGCCGTTGTCCGCCATGAAAAACACGGACGTATTACCGTCAAGGCCGAGCCGCTTCAGCGCATCCAGCACCGTTCCCACCGCTTCATCCATGGCCTCCACCATGGCTGCGAAGACGGCATGGTTCTGCACCTGCCGCGCCTGGTGTTCGCCTTCCGGCAGAAACTCGGGCCCGTCCACCTGCATCTGTTTCGCCTTCGCTTCGTATTTTTCGATGAGGTCTTTCCGGCCCTGCAACGGCGTGTGCACCGAATAAAACGACAGATACAGCAAGAAGGGATGATTGCCGTTATCTTCGAGGAATTGAACCGATTCCCGGGCGAGCCGGTCCGGCAAATGTTCCCCTTCCGGGCCGTCCTTCAATTTGGGATTTTTATAGGGGCTGAAATAAGAATTGGGGCTGCCCTTTTCGTATCCGCCCCGGTTGATTTCAAAACCCTGGTCCTCGGGATAATACCCCTTCCCCCCCAGATGCCATTTCCCCGCGAAGAAGGTGTTATACCCGGACATCTTCAACGCTTCGGCAAGGGTAATCTCATCCCGGGACAATTGCTCCTCATAGGGCGCGGGCAGCAGCGGCTTCGTGCCGGTCTTGTGGTTGTGGGCCGTTTCCGGCTGGGGCGCGCCGAACCAGTCCGTCGTCGCCATACGCGCCGGATACTTGCCCGTCATGATGCTGGCCCGGGTCGGACTGCACACGGGACACGCCGCATAGGCGTCGGTAAAGCGCATGCCTTCCCGTGCCAATTGATCAATGCGGGGCGTCTCATAAAAAGGGCTACCGAAGCAACCCAGGTCCCGCCAGCCCAAATCGTCCGCTAGGATAAACACGAAATTTTGTTTGGACCGTTGCTTCCCGGAGGCGACAGGGGGAATCCGCCCGGCGCAGGAAGTCAGCAGAGCCCCCGCAGCAGCAGCCGTCAGAAAATCGCGTCTGTTCATGACAGGTTATTCCTTGTTCCGCATAATGCAGTTGCCTGCGTCAGGCCATTCTACTTGCCTATTCAGTTTAATAGTGGCGACAAAAGTCGTATGAGCCGGTTTTCTTCCAGTGTATGACTTCCAGCAAATACGATTTTGCCCTGCAGAGGCCCAAAGATACCCTGACCCCATTGTAAGGTGAGCGCATTCAGCCCGGAAAAGCAGGCTTTGTCCAGAGGAAGCGCCGCAACCTCGTTCCCACCTATCAGCAGTCGCATCTCCGCCTCACTGAAAAATATATCTATCTGGATGAGTTCACCCGTCCAGGAAAACGGCACGGACAAATGACCGGGTAATGAAAGATGGTGAATAGCGCCGTATTCCTCATGCCTGTTTTCCGATAGAAACTGGAGGCGTTCTTCATAAGGCGCGCCATTCTTGTTCGAAGTGCCCGCGAGCAAGCTGTCGCCAAAAGGTACAAGGCTGGTGATGCGCTGGCCCCACAGATTGTTAATTTTTTCGCCCAGCGCGGTCATGTCGGCCTCCCAGGGGGCGGTTACGTCCGGCTGTATTTCGGGCTGCGAGAACAGTCGTCCGGCATACACCCAGGCCGACTTGGGCCCCGGCAGCCGCCAGAGTTCACCCCAGGGCCAGACCCCCGCGAACAGTTCCCCCCGGTACAGCGCCAGTGTTTGCGCCTCGCGGGCACCCGGCGACGCCTGGGGCGGGCGCGGCGGCCAACCCGGCAAGGGGCGCAATTCCCCGCCCGTGATTTCGAATAGTTCGCCGGTGGGATATTGCCCCATCAACAGCCGATCATAATAATTGATCATGGAATAAATTTGAAAACTTACCTTCGGGTCTGAGGGGCGTAATACATCCCAATTATCGTCCCGAAACCGATAAAAGCCACCGTTATTGGTTGCTGCGAACACATCGCCGTGCAACTGTCCATAGGCGTAGGGAAACTCACCCGGTGCGGCCAGGGCTATGGTGTGTGCGTTTTCCAGGAATACAACAGCTTCGGTTTCGGGATCCCAGGGGCAGGCATATATAAACGTCTGCCGGTTTGGCGTGTCGGCCATGGCGGCATGGAAAAAGAGATGTCCGGCGGCATAATAATACAGGCTTGACGATCCCACTTCAGGATCGAAAGAAAACACGGTCCTCTCTTTATCAAGGATACGGTTCGGGCGGATTTCATAGACGGCGCCGGCTACCTGGAATGCGGGAGGCCCCGCGGCGGCCCACCGGGCTTTCTCCGTGTCCCACCGAAGCGTCTCTTCCGGCAGCGTGCGGTCAGCGGCGTAAATACCGCCCGGAGCATTGAACAAATAGTAGCCTTGGGAATCGCCGGGCCGTTCAAACGGTTTCTCCTGCAGTGCGTCCGCGCCGTCGGCGGGGCGCGTGAACACCTGCAGCAGGAACCGGTCGCTCCGGTAATAGGTGTTATAGGCGCCCTGAAATCCCGCACCGATAAGGACGTTTCCAAACGCATCCGTTACTTGGAACAGCGAACCAAAATGTTGGCCCCTGTCCTTGCCAAGGTCTATGACCATACGGTGTTGAACGTTCCGGGGTTTCGTGGCGCGCCAGGGTTCTGACAGGCGAAAACAACCGCTGCCAGTCACGGCATCGGCATACCCGGCCACGCTTTCCCAGGCAAACGCGGCGACGCCGGGATAGCCCATGCGCCGCGCAATAGCCAGATATTCGGCAAATTCCGATTCTTCTTTAACGGCCCCATGGCTGGTCTTCACGCCCAATGCGAAAGTAAGTTCCACGGTGGCGCTCTCCCGGCGCGCCAAATCGGCCGCGTCGCGCAGCCGTTTTTCAAACACCTCCAGGTACGCGTCGCCGTAATTGTCGCGGTAGCAATACCCGGACACATTCAGCAGGTCGAGGTAGCCTTCGCGCACCCAACCCGGCCAACACTGGGCGATGGCATGATTGGACGTTACATTCGCGCCCCACGTATACAGGCCGATGCGCAGCTTAGGGTCGTGCGCGCGCAGCGCCCTGCCCAAATCCGTCATCGACGAGGTCAGCGCCGCCTCCTTCGCACGCTGTAGCCGCTCCTTCCGAGCCGCCGCATTCTCGTCCCCGGGCGCGGCGGCGTCAAAAGCGGTCATGCCCGCCGGGTCAAGCGTCACGCCGCCCTCGCTGGGAAACCGCATGTAGTCCAGCATAATCCCATCCGGCTGCACATGCTTTACCATGGACAGCACCAGCGCCGTTACCCACGCCCGCGCGTCCCCGTTCGCCGGGGAAATCCAGCCCAGCGGCGCCCCTTTCTCATCACGTAGCGCCCAGTCCGGATGCTGCTCCAATATGCCCGCTGGCGCGTCATGCCCCGCCGCCAGCACGCACACCGCCGGCATGATTTTCAGGCCCCGCGCCCGTGCCTTCTTCACGAAAATGCCCAGCGCATCCCAATCTTTCACCCCCGCCATGGGCGCATCCGTTCCCGGCCAATACACCCCGCCCGACGTGGTGGTCGTGTAGGGAATGACCGTGGTGAAGCCGCAGGAAGCAACGCCGTCCAGTACCTTATCCATCACCGCCTCCCGCGCCCCCGGCGCCACAGCCGGATCAGAAAATTCCGACGGGTGAATATACACGCCCGAAAATGGTTCAATTGCCATAGTCGGCAAGGAAGACAACAATGAACAAACGAATATGACTTTATGTATGGATTTCATGAACATTTCCTTTATTCAAGCATTTCTGTAGCATAAAGGAAACTAGAGTTGATACACAACTTGGTGAATCTTCAGAGAAACAGGCTACATAGGACGCGGAAGGGCCTCTATGGAAGATTTAAATGGCTGTTTAAAGCCGCTTTCCCACTAACAGAGCCGTTCCTCTTTTTTTCCTTTATATTTTCTTCGGCTTTCATACGCTTGTAAGCGGCAATACCGGGCAGGGCAAAACGAACGAAGATAACGATGCCCGAGCATAACGCGACAACCGCGAGAAAGAAGAGCAGTCCGAATCCGACGGACCGGCTGATATAAGGAATAGCAACAGTAAATATCCCTTCGGTCTTTTCTGTTTTTCCGTCCGGAGACACAATTTCCGCGGTACCGGCGAAAGCCGTGTTCCCTACAGCGGTAGCGGCGGCCGCAACGATGCCCGTAATTCCAAGTCCCTTGCAGGCGGCAAGCACATTTGGATGGGACTCGAGCGCGTCAAGAACCTGTCCCGGCGTTTTATAAAGAATTTCCAACAATCCCGCACGGGGTCCGGGCGGCAACGTTTCAATGGCCGTTGCATGACGGGCAAACGCTATCATTTGATCGGTATCCAACCGCTGTGAAAGTTTCAGGGCATTCTCGCCGAATCGGTTCACCAGGGAGGCGCCCACTCCTGGATGAGCCAATTCCGCCTGAATGCCCCGCACCCCATACCGCTGGACAATATCGCCCATCAGCCGTGGTTTCCTGTTGATGATATTCAAGGCGGGTCGCAGACTTTCCGCGGGCAGTTCGCTCAAGGCGCGTGACAGGATCGCAGGCGATGATTTTACGGCACGCAACCCTCGCGCCCCGTATTGCCCGCCAATCTGTATGACCCGCGATGCGGCCTCTTCGCCCCCTTCGCGCAAGGCTCGCTCCACGATTTCCTCAACGCCCTGACGGCCCAAATACCCCGACAATTCCTCGATGCCCTGTTTTCCGCCGGCGCGCCCCACGAGCCGAAAGATTTCTTTCACGCCATTTTTAACAAACAACCCCGCCGCGGCATGCGCCCCGGGCATACAGGCCAGTGACGCAGCTGTCAGACAAACAAGGGCGACAAAAAAACGAGAATACCTGGTATGGGTGCTGTTGACCGTCATGGTGTTACTCCTTATCACCGCGCATCGCGGAAAGTCCTTTATGGGACCATGTTTTGCCGCCGTCATGATTATTGTCCTTCTAATACCATGTTTTTCGTCGCCTGGACCGTCATGGCATGGATATGGTTGTTGGCGTCGAGGAACATGGGGTGCAAGCCCTGATGTGTCTTGCCGCCAACAACCAGGGAAGAATAAAGGGTATTCAGAAGGTTCTGAATGTCTTGTTGCGCCTTTTCCTCGAAATGGCGCGTCATCCAAAGGTCTATTACCAGTCCGATCGCAATCCCTGCAATCAAGCCGCCTGCCGTACCGATCGGGCCTATAGAGGTGCCCGTTGCACCGCCGATAAGGGCGCCTTTGGCCGCTGCGCCGCCCGTTGTCAGCCCGCACAACGCGGTTTGCAGCGATACGTTTGCAACCACAGACGTGGTCAGTGAAGCGGCCAGGGGTGCCGCAAGCCGGGTGATGACCTGCGTGACAGCCGAGGCGACATACGGCGCCGCCTTCGCACAGGCCACGCCGGCCAGTTCGCCGGCAACAAGGCTGGCCAGTCCATAACCCACGGAATTTATGGACAGTTCCCTGGCTACCGCGGTGAACATGGCACTGAACGCCTTATCAAAATTTTCAACGACAGCGGCATCCATAAGCCCTCCCAGCGGGATCGACTCTGTGTGAAGGACCTGCCGGATAGCGACAAGCAGCTGGTTGCGGTTGGCCGTCGTTTCCTGCAGATATTGTTCCAGGGCGGCTTGCACCAGTCCCCGTACGGCGCCTTCCGTGATGACATGGCGTTCGAATTTCGCCGCGATGTAGTTTTCCAGGCTCCGGGCCGACTGGCCGCCCTCCCGCCAATTACGCACCGCGTCCGACAGGAACCGGCCCGTAACCCCAAACCGGGTCCCGTACCCGCTTAAATCGTTCACGAAAGGCTCTATGCCCGCATAAAACTGTTGGTAATCACGCTGCAGGTCTTGCAGGATACGGTCCACCGCCGCCCGGTTTTGCCCGTGCATCGTTTCAATCAGAGGCGCCACATGGGTTTCGTACATCGCCTCGACCTCTTCCCGCGTAAACCGGCGCGGCCCTTCAATCTTGTCCGGCACCAGATGACGCACCTGGACCGCGGTAACGCCTTCCACGGAGTCCGTACGGCTCGAAGGGTGGCGCGTTGCAAAATACCACGCCGTCACGACCGCGAAGGCCGTCAGAATCAGGAGCGCGCTGAAAACACACAGGGGGGAGGCAAATCCTGCAGGTACAGGGCGCTTGCCGTTTACACGTTTAATTTCGGGGGCGCGATGATCCGTCATGGTCATGTTCCTTCTCGTAGATAAACTGTTCCATCATCAGGCGCATCCGGCACCTGCATACCCCTAATCAGAGCAAGGACCATGCCAAATAAAAAAAACAGGCCCGTAAGCCTGTTTTTTGCTGGATAAGACTATAATTACTCAGGTGGAAACACAGATATTTGACAGTGCCACAGAATTAACCCAAGTTAATGATTTCTTCACTTCAGTTAACAAAACACCCTGAGCCCAGTAGAGGTTCATTCCCTATTCCGCATCCTGAATGATTACCGGCAGGTGCGATAGTCGCGTGAATCGAGACAGGCGTCATAGCATGTTCTGGAAATTGGAATCCAGTCCGTTGCGTCAATGCCGCGTTGTTGTCCCTGATTCAGATTCTCTGGATAGGCAGACGACATTTTTATCCATCGCGCTTGTTCCTTGGCGATAACGCGAAGTTCGCGCGCCACTTCCGATAAGTCTTGGTCTTGGCTGAACACCAAGGCGACATCATATTCCCGCCTGTGGGCCATGCGAATGATGTCTATCGCAATACGTACGTCTATGCCCTTTTCCTCGCCTGTACGGATGCTGGTGTCCCTGCCGTCTGGCAAAGTCACGACTTTGTTCCGATACCGCAGACTGCGTGAATAGGTATGGATGCCTTGCCTACTCATGGCAAGCAGTTTGGCGCTCCAGAATTTGTGCCACCGCTCCGAATCGCACGCATCTGGAACCCCCGTGTAGAAACGCGTTTGAAGAAGCATCCATCCGCGCACGGAACAAAGCGTCTGCGCCAGCGCACCAATATCATAATTGGGATACGAATACCCAAAAGCCTCGCGTGCCCCATGGTAGAGGTTTTGACCGTCCACAAAAACCACTGTCCTTTTTATGAGAGGTTCCGTTTGCATAGCTCTTTTTCTCTCCAAAAAAATAAACCCGCCGGGGGCTTTCGCCAAGTCCAGCGGGCAGCAAATCTATACCAAATATACCATAAGCAGGAGGTAATGTCAACAGAAGTCAGAATGCAGAAGTCAGAATGCAGAATGCAGAATGCAGAATGAAATACCACCCGCCATAGCGCCTTGAATGCGACACGCTTTGAAGTATCGTGCTGACTCCTCGTGGTCCGCTTGTTCTATACACAGATCATCAAATGCTGCA
>JAKLHG010000150.1 GCA_022710255.1 Candidatus Hydrogenedentota bacterium | reverse complement strand
AGAGCCGTGTGCGGGAAATCCGCTCGCACGGTTCGGAGGGAGGGGAGGCTTGGCAACAAGCCTTCCCTACCCCTATCAAGCGCCTCCTGTGGTTTGGGTTCTATCTGGTATTGCGTGTGTTGGACACCGCACGGGTTAGCATTTAGTCCAACAAAGTTTTTCAGTTGGCACGGCAACTGAAAAAGATTATTCGTTTAGCCGGGAGAACGCAGGCCTTAATCAGGGTTGCGCAGGTGAGCCAACCGTCACTTGTTGCATTTCCTTTATTTTTATGTTGCGGAACCAGATGGGTGCCCCTGCATGCTTGCCCTGGAATCCCACTTTGCCCTTGGTAGGCAATGTGCTTTTGGGTTTACTGAGCCATGCGGGGATTTCGCTGCCGTCCGGGTTGGTTTTCGCAGAGGTATATTCATCCATGTCCATAGAAACGATGTGCTCACCGTTGAGGGCGACATCGATATGTTTGCCCATGCACCGTATGGTGAACCGGTTCCATTCTCCGGGCTTTTTGACCATGCTCTTCTTTGCGGGAAGATGGCCGAATATGGCGCCACACTGCCAGGATTTAGGCGATTCCGCCCATTTTCTGGCAAAGTCGTCAGCGATCTGAATTTCTACCGCGTTTGGAATCCAGTCCTTGACATCGCTGCAATAGACAATCACGCCGCTGTTGGTTTCTTCGGCGTTTTTGAACTCCAGGTCCAGAATAAAATTCTCGTAGTCTTTTTCGGACCAGATGGCCTCATCCTTGCTCGCGGTAAGCTCGCCGTTTTCAAAGGTCCACACGCCTTCGGGCTTGATGGTATTGGTCAAGTCCGGCGCAAACAGATCCTGCCAGCCGGAACTATCCGGATGGGTAAGTGGTCCGGTTGCAATACAGTCCCCGGCATGCGCCGAGAAAACGATCGAGGAAAGGCTACAAATCAACGTGATGGTTTTCATACTACGCTTCTCCTTGAATAGGGGGTAACTGGAAACAGGAACGAACGACATCATGAGGGTACACCATAGGGCTCAAACTTCACAAACCGCATACAAGGACCCGCAAAGATCCGGATAATCGAATCCCAGTCGGTAGAGCCCGTCAATTTGCCCGGACCCTAGAATACCCTGTTCAATAAGCGTATTCAGTTGGAAGTCGGACAATATCTTCAACATAATACCCCCTTCTTCGACAATACGCAGATGGGCGGTTTCAATGTCCCGGGCAAGAGAGGATCGATCATAGACGCGCCGGTGGCCATGGTTTAAATCATTTTCCGTCAAGTCATATAGGCTGGAAAGCAGGCCCATGCGCAGAGCCAGTTGGCGTGACAACGCGCGGGCATTGGGCACAACGATGAAAAGTCGTCCCGACGGGGATAACACCCTGCGGGCCAGTTGCAGTAATCCCGGGGGGTCTTGAACATGTTCAAGAACGTAGATGACGAATACGGCATCATAGGCGCCGTCCGACAACGCGGGGAGAAAGGTTTCGAACAGGGCATGATGAAATACCGTATTGGCAAGACCGCTTCTCAGACCCGCCTCATAGAAGGCCCGGCTGCCTTCCACCACATCCAGCCGGGCGACTTTCGGGGCGATCAGCCGTGTGTCCACCCCTTCGGCAAATCCCAACTGGAGGCCGCGCATGGCTGTGTTTAAATGCGGTTCAAATGTGCGCGCTATCAATTCGCGGATAACTCGGTCCTGGGGCGCGTTTTTTGCATAGGTCGCCCCAACCGCATCAAGGGCATCCCGGTCATCCGGTAGGTCTGTGGATTTATGCATGTCCATCCTATCTTTTCTTGTGAGGTCGAAAACGCTTTTCGGACCCTCATTTACTTCACTTAACGGGCAGCGCGGCTTTCCCATAAGGACAAGACGGCTGTTCCGAAAGAATCCGCCACATGAAAATCCGGCTCACGCCCATGGTCCACCCACGTTATCCAGACGGGGGTACCATCCAGTACATCATAATCGGCCCGGAAAAGTCCCAGCCGGAACCGGACACCCGAAGCAAGCGTCACGCCCATCGCCTCCATGGCGGCCCTTGGCAGCGCCATTTCGATGGAGTATCCGGACGGATCTATCTTTGCCTGGCGCGCCCAGCCTCCCGCAGGAGACCATCCGTCATCGAACTTACGGTAAAAGCGTGCCGCATAGTCATGCACCGCGCCACCCGGCGCAGCTTCAATACAAGCGTAGACAGGTGCCGCTTCGTCCCGCCAGATGAAAAGTTCCACCCGGTCCTGTGGATCTACTTCCCGTTCATTTAACGAAGGCGGCATCCAGGCGGGAGAGGTATCTTCACACACAAAGGCACATACCAGCGTTTCTTCATTCCAGAAAAGCCAGGCATGGGTTGAAGGGGCCTGCCGGGCGGGGTTTCCGGCAACAACAAAGTTCTCAAAGGGTGGATGGCTGCGATAACAGGATTCATCCAGAATGCCGTCCACCCGAACCTCTTCTTCGATTCGTGGAATTTCCAGCAGGGGGGCGATTTCCGGCGGATGAAGCGCACACCCCGCCGCGAACGTAACGGCCACTGCAATCACTGCACAATATCTCATGACCAGGTATTCCTTTTCGACGTTCATCCTTCGAGTGCCTTGACGTACTCCGCCAGGGGCGGGTCTCCGAAACGCTTCACATAATCCGCGTCCATCCAGGTGGCAAAGGTGCTTACATGACGAATGCCCCGCTCGGAATAGGCTCGGGCGTCCGCACGAACAACCCCGGCATCCCAGGGTATTTTGCCTGCAGGCCGGGTCCAGGAAGAAAACCGCGACACATCAAGCCAATACTCCAGGATTTGCGCCGTATCTCGCCCAAATACCTCCAGGTTCGCATCCAGAAGATTCAGGTATGCGGCATGGGAAGAGGGCTCACCGCCAAGTCTCGCTTCCGGATCGCCGATGGACCGATCGTAGACGCGCGAAATGGGGGCGAACTCTACGAACAGGGCTTCGTGGGGTTTTATCGTTGCCGGCGGCGCCAATGTTTCCCCATAGGAGATATGGCTGAGCCGGGCGTCAGGATCCAGTTCGTTCCTCAAGGCTTCAACCATGGCGTTCTCAACAAGAACCGCCTGATCGCTGGGATTCAAGCCGGCACATTTGGGACAGCAGCACCATTGACCGCCGTCATCGGGCCAATAAAAATAACGCCCGGATGAAGGTTTGAGAAGCCTGCCGTACGTCACCGCCTTCTCACAGATTCTTGTCAAGGCCTCCCGGGACGAAGGACAGCAATTGCCATCCGGATTCCGCTTCCCCGTTTCATCCATGCGGAACATGTCCATCCCCGGGGAATAGAAAAGTTCGCGCGAGAGCAAGGCACCCATGGCATGCAGCTCGTATTCAACCTGTATGTCCAGGCTCCGGCATTCGTCCAGAAACCGCTTCCCAAGTCCGGACTGAATATATTCTATCAGGACATCCAACCTGCGTGCGGCATGCAATGCGATGGTTGTGATTCCCGCTCTCGCGGCCCGTTCCGGCCAATCGGTTAAGGTCAGGTCCCATGGATATAAAACCACACCACGGGTAATAAAATGCGGTTCGGACGGTTGCGCATACAACCCGGGAATGACCATACCCGCCAGGAGAAGCCCGAGGTATTCCCGGCGGGATACTGTATTTGTCTTCATGGGACGGACACTCCGACAGCCGAGGACTGCGTTGCCCCCCCCCTGCCTTCGGGCCGGCACCCTACACAACGGGCATCCGGCAAAATCGGCACACACTCACTTTTGCGCCTAGTGTAGCATGCGGGTTCTTTGTGTGCAACCCGCCTGACCGCATGCGGAGTTCTAACCCTGCCCCCGCCAAAGGAGCCATAGGCCCTTTTGAAGTTGAAGGTTGTTTTTTGTATCATAGCAGGATTGGAAGCATCAGGGTTTCAGGGCAATCAAGAAAGCAGGCTCCTTTGTTCACAACGCCGACTATATATGAAATCATAGAATTGCTTTGTGACGGCGCGCATTTGACGCGTAACCAATCCGCAAGGGCTATGGAATTACTGATGTCGGGAGAAGCCACCGCCGCACAAATGGCCGCACTACTGATTGCGCTGCGCATGAAAGGCGAGACCTCCGAGGAAATAACTGGTTTTGCGGAAATAATGCGGTCGTACGCCACAAAGGTAACCACGTCGCGCACTCCTTTGCTGGACACCTGCGGCACGGGCGGCGACGGTATCGGGACCTTCAACATTTCAACGACCGCCGCTTTTGTCGCCGCAGGCGCGGGCCTGGCGGTGGCCAAGCACGGTAATCGCGCGGCTTCCAGCCGCTGCGGCAGCGCGGACATGCTTGAAGCCCTGGGCGTAAATATCAACCTCGATGCGAAACAAACCGGGCAGTGCATCGACACTGTCGGTATGGGCTTCTTGTTTTCCCGTACCCTGCATAGCGCAATGAAGTACATCGCGCCCATACGGGCGGAACTGAAGGTGCGCAACATCTTCAACATACTTGGGCCGCTTACGAATCCCGCAGGAGCGGATTGCCAGGTGGTCGGGGTATTCAACGCCCAGCTTGCGCCCACCATGGCGCAGGCCTTGTTGTCTCTCGGAACGCGCCATGCCTTTGTCGTGGCCGGACGCGACGGACTGGATGAAATATCCCTGAGCGGCCCGTCGCTGGTCTGTGAAGCGCACAATGGCCGTGTAACAGAATATGAATTGCATCCCCAGGATTTCGGCCTGACACTGGCCGCACTGGAAAGTTTGATTGGCGGTGATGCCGAAACAAATGCCGCCATTGCGCGCGGCGTTTTAGAAGGAAGCTCCGGAAGCTGCCGGGATATTGTACTGATAAACACTGCACCCGCCCTGGTCGCGGGCGGAATTGCCGCCAACCTTCAGGAAGGTGTTCAGCGCGCTGCGGAAAGCATAGATTCCGGAGCCGCCCTGAAAAAATTGAATGAACTTATCGCCTTCACACGCGGTATGCACAACACCCTCCAGCAAGGCACCTGAACGAAAATAAATCGTATGATTTATCCGCAAGAATACTGGTACGATTCTGGTCAAACCAAACCAATACACCCCGTCGGGATTTGTTGACAACATTAATAAGGAGATCGAATGGATACGACAATGCAGCAAGGTTTACAGGAGTCCCCGCTTTGCGCTGCGGTATTCATGGGAGACTTTAACACGGGCAAGTCTCTCCTGATCAACGCACTCGTGCGACATGACATCCTATTCATCAGCCGAGATGAAAGCCGGACCCCGCCCGTATTTATCGCCAGAAGCGACGGTGGCGACCCTGTATTCGGGGCGCGCCAGAAAGGGGAATCGGCGCCCGAACTTAAGTCACACGAACAGTTTCTAAGCACGCGCCATATAAAAGGTGCGCCCTGCGACAGCGATGCCCTGGGAGCGCTGGTGCCGGACATGTCGTTCAGACGTCTGGTGTTTGTGGACACGCCGGGTGCCTCGACGGACGATAACAGGCCGGCGATCTTAAAGCCGGCACCCGCCCTGGACAATACGCTTTTTGTGCTGACCACCACCCTGGAGTACTGGCCCGCCCGCCATACCATGGCCCTTATCAAGGAATACCATGCCCATTTCCCCGGGCGGTTTGTTATCGCAGCCAATATGACCGACCAGATGAATGCCAGTGAAATCCGCCGGGTGCGCGACAGGGCCCGCCAACGCCTGGAACGGCATGGAGTCACCCCCGCACCGCCTCTCTTCCCCCTTTCGGCGCGCCTGGAGATGGCGCGCCGCATGCCCGGTGATGAATATCGGAGAAGGATTAAAACGGAGGTGCGCGAATTGTGTGACGCCGGTTTTGACGCGTTCCGGGTGGCCTTGTATGAATTCGAAGCGAACGCTTCCCCGAACCATGCGGAATACAGCCTTGATACCTTGTTGACGAGTACCCTGGCAACCGCAGTAACCACGAGCGAGAAAGGGCAGGACGCATGTTGATCAATCCCCACCAGGAAAATCGAGAATGGCTGTTGACCGCATTGGATTACCTGGAAACCTTTGCCGGTCATGATGTTGATTATTTCGGCGACCGTAATTACGAGAGCAAGGCCATCGCTTATCAGCGGTCCGTGGTAAATGACGGCAAGTACCGGGTGGTCTTTCTCGGCGCGTTCAACGTGGGGAAATCCACCGCTATCAATGCGTTTCTGGGCGGAACATATCTTCCCATGGACATTGAAGAATGCACCTCGCGCCTGACGTTCATTCAAAAGGGCGACGACCTGCGGCTCGTCCTCAAACTCGAATCGGGCGCGTCGCACAACGAAATCGACGCGCTTCGCCGGGCGCTTTCCGATATTGAAGCGGACATCGAGATCAGCCAGGACAACCGGACGCTCACCGTGATGTGTCCGGGAAAAACGCCCGCGCAGATGCGCCGCGCACTGGAACCGCTCATCACCGTATCTGCGGATGAGGATTATCCCCACCTGGCACCGTTGCGGGATAAAACGGAATCCCTTACCTTGTACCTGCCCACGGACGCGCTGGATGACGACATCATTTTTATCGACACGCCCGGCGTTCATTCCATTTCAGACACCCGTCAGAAAATCACCTACGATATCATTGAGCATTGCCACCTTGTGGTGGTCTTTGTGGATAGCGCCTTTGTGGGCAATGTTCACGATCTCAACTTCATTAAGCGTATTATTACCTGCCGCGGCAGGCGGGTATTCTTTGTCCTGAATAAGGCGGACAAACTGGAAAATGACGAGATAGACCCTCGCGCAGTCCATGGTCCCGCCGCCCAGTTGGTGGATACGTTCAGGCGCCATGAAATCCCCGACAGTGCCGATACCTTCTTCCTCTCCGGGTACCGGGCGATGGCCGCCATCGGCCTTGACCAGGGACAAATCACGTTAGAAGAAGTCCTGGCGGACAACAAACTGATGATCCCCACCGCCGTGGCGGAACGCATCGCGGAAAGCGCCGCGCCCGCACGGGACCTTTCCGCCTTCCTTATGGGACAGAGCCGTTTCTCACATCTCATGGAGCGGCTGCGCGATTATCTCATCAATGAGAACAAGTCCAATGCCGTTCTTTCCCTGGCCGACCGTTTTGTTTTCGAGCGTGCATCGGATTATCTGATCAGCATTCGCAACATGTTGAAGCTGGCCCGTGACCCCAGCAAGTTCGAAGAATTGCGTGCGAACCGCGAAGCCCTGCTCGAACGCATTGAAACCATACGCGAGACCATTACCGCCGCGCTGCAGCGCTATGACGCCCGATTCCGGGGAGGGGAAGTAAATGGCGTAACAATGCCGGGGTATGTGGAACAAATGCGTTCGCTCCTGACAGAAACCGCCATTGAAGCCCAGGTCGTTCAACCCACGCTGGCATGGCTGCGGCAGGACAATCACCTGAAGCAGGCTTGCCGGGCGAAATTCAAACCGCTGACGGCGCAATTGGAGCACCAGGTAGACACCTTCGTGTCGGCCATATTGGGAACTCTCAACGAGACCATCGAGGCTTCGGAAAAGGAGACCGCAGCCATTGTGGCCGAACAGGTGGGCGTGGCGCGTGAACTGCGGGCCAACCTGGTTGAACCTCAGAAAGTGTTGCCGGCACACGTGGAAAGTTCCGTGTCCGGCGAGTATGTCGCTTTTGGCACCGGCGGCGCCGTGGTGGGGGCCATGTCCGGTGCCATGGTGGGCTCGGTGGTTCCCGTTGTCGGTACCGCCATCGGCGCGGGCGTCGGCGGGCTGCTGGGTGCCGTGGTCGGTTTCCTGGCTCGACTCGCATGGAGCGAGGAACGCTGGATTAAAAAACTGACCCCCTTGGTGCGGCAAAATGCCATGGAAATGCTCTTGAAAGGCAAAGAAGGCGGCGGAAAACCCATTTCAGCAATGTTCACTGAATACTTGGAAAACCGCGGCCAGGCGTTCAGCAAAGCGGTAGGGGATGAAATGAGTAACGCGCTGGAAGCGGTCAAAAAAGAATGTTACGCTCTGCTTGCCCGTGAAGAGGAGATACGTAAGGAACGGGAAGCCGTCATCGCACGGTTGGAACCGAAAGAAGTGAAACTCGAAGGTATTCGTACCCGTGCAGAGACAATTTTGGAGGAAGACGACTTGCCGTAGGACTTTCGCCAGCACAGTCTGCATTTTCAATCCCGCATTATTTTCCGTAATGCGGGATTATTTTTGTCTGGTTGAGTTGCATCAAGACTGAACCTGTTTTAAATCTGCTTTTCCAGATGCTAAGGCTCACATTATTTGGCACCGCCAGTCCCACATTGACTGACAGTTCACAGACACTCCTTGTGTCGAGAATA